>CAXNEV010000436.1:0-3534 GCA_964200925.1 Candidatus Latescibacterota bacterium
CAATACTTCGGCAATCTCGCGTTCTGTTGCCCCGCTCATGGCCAAGTGACTACCGGTAGTATGGCGCAAGTCGTGAAAACGGACAGCCCTGTCTATTCCTGCTTTTTTTAATGCCCGCCTCATCGCATGCCTCACATCTACAAATGGCCGACCGGTTCTGGGGTTTGCAAACAAAATTAGATCGGACTCCTTTAAATCCTCTTTTAATGTCCCTTTTGGAATCATCCCTTCCAGAACTTCTTTTACTGCCTCATGCATTGGAACGTATCGATCTTCGCTGTTTTTAGGATCACGCACAGATATACGATTGAAATCCCACAGCACATCACACCAGGCCAACCGCATGATCTCGCCAAAGCGCAACCCGGTATAGACAGCGGTTACAAAGATCGGTCTGTAAACGGGCTCTGCGGAATCCAGAAATAAACGAACCTCATCGACATCCAGATAGTCGGCAGGCTCGATCTTCTCTTTGGTTTGCTTTATCCCGGATGCTGGGTTCTCTTTTAGATACCCCCAGTTGACCGCATATTTAAACATGTTCTTCAACCGGCACAGATCCAGGTTGACAGTTGCTTGCGTTACATTGGCTTTTCGTTCATAATTGCTACCCTTTGCAACAATCCCCACCAAACTACCATCACGCCGCTTTCTCAAAAAGGTTTCGATTTCCTTACGTGAAATGGTATGGATTTGCCAGTTTCCGAAGTAGGCTTTAAGCACTCCGTCAATACGTGTTCTTTCAGTCTTTGCAGTGCTGGGCTTGCATTTGTCTTTCCACGCCTCAAAATACTCATCCGCAAAATCTTTAAAAGTGATCTTCTTCGGGCCGCTCCCTCCACGCAATTCACCCTTGAGCGCGTCGTTTTTCTGTTTCTCGCGCTAATCCCTGGCCAGCTTCAGTAGGTGTGTTGTTTTGCGAAGCCGCAACAACCGCTGCGTATCTGGATCAGTCACATAAACCTCTGCCAGATAATCTTCGCTATCCTTCAACCGCCAGATTCCCCGCTCAATCCGTTCACCCTTGTTATACGCCATGACTTACCGCCTCCTGGAGAGAGAAGCTTTAGATTGTTGCGAAAAAAATCAAAAACAAACCCTATAATCGTGGTATCCACTTAATAAATCTAATTTTCATACTATTTCTGTATATTTTAGTATGAAAATGGTTTGTATCATTTTAATTTAGAGGATCGTGCTTATGAAAATGCCCAAAAAACCACCAGAAATAGATAAACTATTTTCTGAAAATGCCTCTCAACTTTCAAAGATTTTTACTGCGGTTTCAAATATTGTACCTCAAAATAGATATATACATTGGGATCAGTTGATCCACCTAAAACCCCCCGATGATTTATCTCATGAAAAATGGTGGCTTGCAATTAAGCTTCAACGGCAGAGCCTATTTAAAATGTTACCACTTAAGGATCACAGGGGGAAATTCTCTTCATATCTGATTACAGATCCAATTCCTGAAAAACTTCATCAAATTGACCTTAGTGCTGGTGGGCGCGTTGAGATGCCCGATCAGATCACGAATCCCGAAACAAAAGATCGGTACCATGTCTCTTCATTGATTGAAGAGGCTATCACATCAAGTCAACTTGAAGGTGCTTCGACTACCCGAGCGGTAGCAAAAGACATGATACGCTCAGGCAGAAAACCACGTGACCGAAATGAACGAATGATCTTCAATAATTATCTTGCTATGAAAAAGATTGGGGAGTTCAAAACTAAACGATTATCGAAAGAGCTGATCTTCGAAATGCATCGTGTTGTGACTCAAGACACATTAGATGATCCAGATGCAGCAGGAAGGTTTCGTAGAGACGATGAGCTAATCTGTGTGGCAGACCCTATCACTGGTAACATCTTCCACACTCCCCCACCTGCCAGCGAACTTGATGAGCGCATGGCAGTCATGTGCGCTTTTGCTAATGGGGAAACGCCAAACGACTTCATCCATCCGGTAGTGCGATCAATAATATTGCATTTCTGGTTGGCATATGATCATCCTTTGGTTGATGGAAACGGAAGGACAGCGCGGACATTATTTTATTGGTCTATGCTGCATCACGGATATTGGCTCTGTGAGTTTATTTCTATTTCTCACATTCTCCTTAAAGCACCAACAAAATACAGCCGAGCTTTTCTTTTTGCAGAAACGGATGATAATGACTTAACATATTTTATTCTTTACCATCTCAATCTCATCGACCAAGCCGTTCATGCACTTCATGAATATATCGCACAAAAGACCAAACACCTGAAACAGCTTGAGTTAGAATTAAAGAATTTAGTGATTCTGAACTACCGCCAGAGGGCGCTTTTGGCTCACGCGCTTCGCCATCCAAACCAACAATATACAATACATGGACATCAAGCCAGCCACAACGTAGTTTATGAAACGGCCCGCGCAGACCTTATAGACCTCCAGAAAAAACTGATACTCGAGGCCAGAAAGATTGGAAAACGGTGGTATTTTACACCTACTGATAATTTCGAACAGAAACTCATCAATTTGGGCTGAAATTACAATCAGATCATTCTCATCTATCCCAAGGAGAGACGTAACAGACTTACTGTTTGATCAAAAACAAACATCCGATACCACGCTCGATTTGTTCACCTTTTACATATGCCACGCTTCAACGCCTCCTAAGAGAAGGCTGTTAAATCAATTCACGATGCTCTCTAAAATAGGGCACTATCATTACTGGACGTAAATTATTTGTGTCCAACACTCGTCGTTCTCTCTCGTTAGGCAACAGTTGAGATTCTCTGCAAATATGGCTAATTTCCAGAGAGGACAATCCGTAAGCAGTGCCAAAAACAGGGCATTTAGCTTGCGCCAATTGCAACCTGTCCAAGTTCATTGGGTGATAACCGAAACCAAGCAAATGAATATGTTGGGCATCCTGGATCAATTTGTGAACTCGTTTGAATTTCTCAACCATTATATCTTCGTAAATAATCTGGATTCCACCAGCCGCAATTTTCAATGTCTGGTGATCTATTTGAGGATCGTAATTCCTTTTTGTAGTTTCATCTTTTGCTTGCCAATGGAGATCCCCAAGTTGACCGTGTAAATGGATAATTTCAAACTGTTTTAAAGCCTCAATTGCCAAATCCCCTTTTACGCCATAGGTGTTCATTGCAGCCGATAGTAGCACCTGTTCAAGGGATCTATCATAATTAAAAGTTACGAATGCGATTTGATTATTTATGAACTCACTAAAATTACAATCTGCCATCCTACCCCACAGATATTGATACCAATCATCTCGCTTATCCGAAAAAGCATATAAGATCGCTTCATTTTCGCATTTTATCAACTCATGTGCGATTAAAATTTTTCCTACTTCAAGAAACTCATCTGCCCTATATAGTGGGCACTAAACGTACAAGGTTAAAAATGGAGTTGAGTTCAATATCATAGATTGTATCTTTCCCTGGTCAGGAAAAAACTGTATTTAGGAGGAGAACAATGAGCAAACTTCGTCAGTTGTGCCATTGGATCACGGGCCAGGGCAA
>CAXNEV010000437.1:0-3533 GCA_964200925.1 Candidatus Latescibacterota bacterium
GACATCCGATATATCATGTCACCCCCCCGCTTTTCCCTAAAAGCGGGGGGTTTGTTTACATTCATTAAAAGTGCTGTTATTGACAGGAGAAACCCATGATTGCTCCCTTGTTAGCCCAACGAGCAGAAGACGGTTTGCCAATCCAGGTGGGTATTATTGGTACGGGAAAATTCGGAGGTGGGTTGATTGCGCAGATTTCTCAGATGAAAGGCATGCGTGTTGCTGTGGTGGCCGATGTGGATGTGGAACGCGCAAAACGGGTGCTTTTTGCTTGCGGGACGCACAGCGATCACACACAGATTGCCCATTCCTCCCACGGAATGCACGATGCCATTCGTCAGGGAAAAACCGTTATTGTCCCCGATGGGCTGTTGGTGGCTCGGTGTGACCTTGTCGATGTGGTGGTAGAAGCGACAGGGATGCCCGAGGTGGGTGCTCGGATGGCGTATGAAGCCTTGATTCATAGTCATCATGTGGTGATGGTAAACGTGGAGGCCGATGTAACGGTTGGCCCCATGTTGCGCCGGTTGGCCGACAGTGCGGGCGTGGTATATTCGCTGGTGGATGGCGATCAACCGGGCGTAACAATGAATATGATTGATTGGGCGCAAACGCTGGGTTTTGAAATTGTGGCAGCCGGTCGCGGCACAGTTATGTTTGGGGATGACCGTGTGGGGGTGCCTGATTCTGTACCCATGCGGTTCGGATTTTCCGAAGAGATGATGGCGCGGCGCACCATTAATTTCAAGATGTACAATTCGTTTCGCGATGGGTCAAAGGCACAAATTGAAATGGCGGCGCTGGCCAATATGGCAGGGCTTGTACCCGATGTGCGTGGCATGCACGAACCGTCAGTAAATATTCAGGATATTGCGCAGATGTGCAGTTTGAAAAGCGAGGGGGGCATTCTGGGTCAGCACGGTGTTGTAGAACTGGCCAACAGCATTGCCACAGATGGAAAAACGATGTTGCCCAATCCATTAAAAATGGGGGTGTTTGTGGTTATTCGCACAGACCATCCATTTACTCAGGAAGATTTGCGCGATTATTTTTTGCATCCCGGCGGCGATGGTAAAAATTATTTGCTTTACCGCCCCTATCACCTGGTGGCCGTCGAAGCACCGATGTCAATTGCCAAAGCCGTGTTGTTCAAAATGCCAACAGGATCGCCCCTATCCACACCCACAGCCGAGGTGATTACGGTGGCCAAACGCGATTTGAAAGTGGGTGAGCTACTTGACGGAAGTGGGGGATATACGGTGAATGGGTTATGTGAAAAGGCGACAGTTGCGCGGGCAGAAAATTTGTTGCCGCTGGGACTTGCTTCGGATGTATCTATGAAGGTGGCAGCAAAACAGGGAACGGCTATCTCGTATGACATGGTGAATTTAAATGAGAATTCTTTTGTGTTGAAACTTAGACGAATGCAAGATGTATGGTAAAGGCCGTCAGCTTTTTAGCAATCAGCAAAATCCCATATCCCTCATTTTTCCCAAAAAAGCGATCACTTGAATGACTTTTCCCCTTGATTCGTTTGTGCGTTTCAGATATTTTTGAAATTCATTTTTATAAACCATTTTGTTCACGTTATCAATAGGGGTTGGCATGTCGAAATCCGAAACACAAACCGGCCAATTGTGCGTCGGTTTTCTTTTTGTCCTGACCATTCTGGTCGGTTGTAATTCCTTTCAAAAACCAGAACGCGATCTGGTCTATGTAACAGCCAGTGCATTGAATTTGCGTGAAAACCCCACCACACAAGCACGCGTTGTGGTGCGATTGGAGCGCGGTCAGGAACTGGAAGTGATCGAAAAAAAAGAAGCATGGATGCATGTGAAGGTTGATGAAACCCAAAATGGATGGGTTCACAGCGATTATGTCGGCAATCCAGAATCTGTGCGTTCGGCCTTGCAAAAAGATCTGTCGCGCAAATCCCACTCGAGAAAAGTGCGCCCCATTCAACCAGTAGCATCCCCACCCCCTTCAGAAACAGCACCCACACAGCCAAAACCAATTGTTGATTCCGATCACATGAATATCAACGCCATGTTGATTGGAATGCCAGCAGATCTGGTGCTTGAAGAAATGGATGCTTTAGAAGGCCAACCGCGTGTTATGGGGGCAGGATCGGGCGGGCAGGTGGTGGTCGAATTCTGGGGGCCAGAACAAGATGTTCAACGCGCCGAAGTCATGGTATCTGTCGTGGACGTTTCAGATGACAAATTGAACCAAAATGCCCAAGTGGTGCTTCAATTTATCCACAATGCCGTGCCACATTGGAAACGCGATGTGGATTGGGTGGCAGATTTTTTGAAGAATTTGTCGAGCAAAGACGAAGGCAAAGGAGGGTTTGATACCAAAGAAAAAAAAGTGCGGTTTCTATTCATTAAACCATTGGGATCGATTCGCGTAACGATTGAAAATGCCTTGTGAGATTTTGCGCAAAATTTTAAATTTGGTTCAGGCATAAATAAAAAAGGAGACCGTTTTCACGGTCTCCTTTTTTGTGTAACACACAAGATTTACTTCTTGTCATCCACCACTTCAAATTCGGCATCTACAGCCCCGTCTTTTGAAGACGATTTGTCATCTGGCGCACCCTGAGGTTGGCCTTCTGCTGAAGCTTGCTGATAGAGTTCGCCTGCCACCTGATGCCAGACCTGCGTAAGGTTCTCATTGGCCGATTTGATGGCATCTGAATCGGAGCCTTTCAGCGCATCTTTGACCTTGTTAACGGCTTCTTCAACTTTGGCACTGGTTTCGGGCTTGAGTTTATCGCCCATTTCTTTAAGCTGTTTTTCGGTCTGGTAAACCTGCTGATCGGCCTGGTTGCGCACTTCAATGCCTTCGCGTTTTTTCTTATCTTCGGCCGCATGGCCTTGTGCATCCTTGACCATTTTGTCAATCTCAGCATCCGACAAACCAGATGAGGCTTCAATGCGAATATTTTGCTCTTTGCTCGTGCCTTTGTCTTTTGCCGAAACATTCAAAATGCCATTGGCATCAATGTCAAAAGTCACCTCAATTTGCGGCACACCCCGTGGGGCAGGCGGTATGCCATCCAGATGAAACCGGCCAATGGTTCGATTGTCCACAGCCATTTCGCGTTCGCCCTGAAGTACATGAATTTCAACCGATGACTGGCTGTCTGCCGCAGTAGAAAACACTTCGGTCTTTCGGGTTGGAATCGTGGTGTTACGCTCAATGAGTTTGGTCAACACGCCCCCGAGGGTTTCAATGCCCAAAGACAACGGGGTCACATCAAGCAACAACACATCGGTAACCTCACCGGCAAGCACACCAGCCTGAATGGCCGCCCCAACAGCCACCACTTCATCGGGATTCACGCCGCGATGGGGTTCTTTGCCAAAGAGTTCTTTAACGATCTGTTGCACTTTGGGAATGCGGGTGCTGCCCCCCACCAGAATCACTTCATCAATCTCTGAAGCAGATAACCCAGCGTCTTTGATGGCCTGAATACACGGTCTTTTTGTGCGTTCAATCAGGTCGTCAACCAGTTGTTCAAATTTGGA
>CAXNEV010000438.1:0-3517 GCA_964200925.1 Candidatus Latescibacterota bacterium
ACCTGCACGGTTGTTTCACCCCCGGCAATCACACAGGCCGGTGCCACGAGGGGTTGCCCTGAAGCTGCAATCTCTTTGGCAATGCCTGCATAAACCAACCCAACCTCGCGGGCTTCCCCTTCAATCCGCGTGGACAATACCAGCGTGTGGTAACCCAGTTCTCTGGCCTTTTTTTCGGCCTCAGCCACGGCCAACTGGTTGCTGCCCACCACGATATTTTGCACCCGGGAAAGCGCCGCATCACCCGGTTTGGGCGTGTCTTCAATATCTCCGGCAAGCCCCGCGTTGAGTCGCATTTTAACCGCATCGGGCACCCGATCGATCAGATCGTATTTTTCCAAAATATCCCGGCAGGAACGAAAGGTTGACGTATCCGGCACGGTTGGCCCAGAGGCGATCACATCCATGGGATCACCAATGACGTCTGACAACATCAAAGCCACGACTGTGGCCGGAAAAGCCGCACGGGCCAAACCGCCGCCTTTGATGCGCGACAAATGTTTGCGAATGGCATTGAGTTCCACAATATTGGCCCCGCAGCCCAACAACAAACTCGTCGTTTTTTGTTTGTCAGAAAGCGACACACCCGCAACTGGTGCGGGTGTTAAAGCCGATCCACCACCCGAAATCAAACACAGCACCAGTGTTTTTGCATCGGCTTTTTCAAGCATATCCAAAATTCGAGCAGTCGCATTCACCCCGGCTTCATCAGGCACAGGATGGCCACATTCCACCACGTCAATGCGTTTTAATTTTTCGGCGTGTTCATATTTGGTGTTGATCAACCCACCGTTGATGCGATCTCCCAAAATATCTTCCAGGGCCACGCCCATTTGTGATGAGGCCTTGCCCATGCCCACCACCAGCACCCGTTCATAAGCCGTTAAATGATACGTTTTATCAGCCACATGCAGCGTCTGTCCTTCTAACCGAACAAACTGCCGCACACATTGTTCGGCATCGACCACCCGCACACAGGCCCGAAAAATGTCACGCGCATGAGTGCGCATTGTCGCCACATCAAACTTGCTCATTAACACGCTCCTCATAAGCAAAAATGGCCGCTTCCTGCTCATCTGTTTCCACAGAACCCGGTCGCATTCGACGCATCTCGGCAAGTGCTTCATTGGCCCGTGCGCCACAATAGATCAAATAACAAACCAGCAGTGTACCGGTGCGTCCATACCCACCCAGGCAGTGCACCAATATACACTTCCCTGCGCCCAATTGAGCATCGAGAAAGGACACGAATTTGTCAATTTGTTCAACAGTCGGTGCTTTTTTATCCACAATCGGAAGGTGCAATATTTCAAAGCCAAACTCTGCTGTCGCCTCTGCTTCAATCTGTGTTTCGGTCAGCGTGATCAGCACATCCACGCCCTGTGATTTTAAAAAAGCGAGATCTTGATGCAACAGCTTTTGGCTCAACACAAACCGGTCAACCTGTTTTCCGCCTTCGCCAAACCCTTCTTGAAACCGATCTAAAATTTGCCAGATATCTCTAAATTTTTTATAAATGTCGAGCATCCGTCGCTCAATCACCCGATCTTCACCACCGGGCAATCCTATGCGTTGGGCCAATTCCAGACGATCTGCGCTCAGCGTTTTTGAATTGAGCAGCCAGGCCAAAAATCGGTGTTCATAGGGCATCATTTGCCCAACCAATTCCAAACCGCACCCCGGACGCCCCATCCCTGCCAGTTGACCTTCAACAATCCAGCTAAAATTGTGCGACATATCTTTATCGAATGGTAAAAGTCGTGGCAACACCTGCCGTTTGACCTGTATTTTCATCGGTCACGCGAATCATCAATTGCTGTTTTCCAGGTTGTGTGCTTGACAAATCGAGCTCCAGAAAACCCTGCTCCTGCGAAATTTTGCCCACCTGTTCATACTCAATGGCAATGCTGCTTTCCCCACTTGTTTGCCCCACCAGTTTGCCCAATCCACCCAGAATGCGTGCCCCCACACCCTTTTTTTCCACCGACAGCACCTGATAGGAAATGCGGTATTTGGTTTGGCCAAAAGCATCGCGTTTTAAATTGTAAAGTTCAAAATAAACAAAAACCGGCTGGGCGGGCAAATAGGCTTGTGAGGCCATGGGGACCACCGAAATATCCCCTTTTTGAAACCGCTTTTTATCTGCCACATCAATGGATGCAGCCAGTGCCACATCGCTGATTTTCAATTTGTCATCTTCAACAAATTCGGGCACTTCGCGGTTTTGCTGATACACCTGAGATTTTCCCGATGTGCGATCCAAAACCTGCACAACAATGCGATAACTGCCAGGCAATAACACCAGTTGATCCGTTTCGGGAATAAGTGTCGCCGCATTAGGGTCAACCTGAGCCGATGATTGAAGGGCCATTTCCTGGCTTGTGCGATGCACCAATTTTCCAGTGCCATCATACACGGCCACACCGCGATCCAGCATGGCCAATTGCCGCCCCTCGCCACCGGCAACAAAAGCCAAATCAGATGTGGGAATGCCATAATAAACATCAAGTGCCGTTTGGCCATTTTGCCCGCGAAAAGCCGCAGTGGCAAAATAAAAATCCAGAGGGCCAGTTGCAAAATCGGGATGATATAAGGTGGGCCGACGCTCCGAAACGCGCTGCAACACAATTTGTGAATTCATATCCTGCCAAATCTGTGTACTATTGCTCATGCCTATCGGCACATCGGCATACACATAAGGGCCGGGAAAATTGTTTTGAACAAACGTCACCTCAAGCCCGCCGCCCACTTCTGTGTAAATCCAGTATTCCCATCGGCCATCAATAGGCACCGGGTACACCGGCCATCCCAAAAAATTGTCGCCTGTCTGCACAACCTGTGTGGCCCGGTCGTCTTCATTGACCGACGAACCCGGTTCTCGCATTTGATGGGCAACCGCATCGGCGCGTTGCTGCGCCAAGGCAATGGCCGCCTCCCCGGCCTGGGCAATCAATCGGTTTTTGACAGCCATCACCTGAGGGTGCCGTTCAATATTGATATTGCCCGACCGGCTAATGTGGTCGGGGTCGCCATATCGAATATAAGCCTCACCGCGCATGTCCCAGGGTTGTTTATATTCTCCAAAGTGTTCGCGCGCAAAAGCCACACGACGAAAATATTCCAGCATACGCTCGTTGGCCGCCGTAACAGGTGCAGGATCCAAGCGTTCCCAAAAAGCAAAAAACTGCTTTTTTTTGTCTTCAAGTGTTGCTGTCCCCTGAAAATCCACCAATTCTTTGCCCCGCGCCACAAAGCGCAAATCGTAATACAGGCTTTGTTCTTCTTCTGGCAACTGTTTCAAATAGGCTTCAAACAACTGATTCGACTTGTCAAAATCGCGCCGCTTTTGAAATACCTGCGCCAGTTCCAGAACACCTCGCCGTTGAAATTCACCCGGTGTTGATGCCACCTGGGCCAAAGCCGAAACGGCTTCATCTGTTTTTCCCAGCTGTTTTAAATCAATGCCCAAATACAACCGCGCCCCTTGGTGATCGGGATTTGTGACAAGTTGATCCTG
>CAXNEV010000439.1:0-3490 GCA_964200925.1 Candidatus Latescibacterota bacterium
CGTTCAAACCAGACATCCTGATATCAAGCCACATCAGAAAATAAAAATACCCAGTTCATATAGAACCGGGTATTTTTTTATCCCTATACAACGTCCTCATTCACTCAGCATTTTATCAAATGACAGGGTATCTGCCACTGCTTTGACAACTGTGGCAATGCGTGCAATATCCACCACATGTTGCGCCGTCATATCCTGTTTGCGCAACTGTGCGGCATGGGCAGTCACACACACGCCGCATGCATTCACCACACTGGCAGCCAAACCCCAGCCTTCAAACAGCGCCTGATTTACACCGCCGTGATTCATGATCACATTCATGCGCAACTTGGCCGGCAGTTTCTTCACCTCATCATCTTTCACCATATCGGTGAACTTATACCACACATTGGTCATACCCATAATGGCAGCAGCCGATTTTACGCCTTCAAGGTGCGTGGCATCCAGATGCGCTTTTGCATCGGCCAAAATACCCTGAATGACCTGCGCATTTTTCGATACCAGGGCCGCAGTTAAGGCCGCACCCCAGGCCATGACCGGATCCAGGCTCGACGTGGTAATCACCGATCCGAGATTCAACCTCAAATCTTTGGCATAATCGGGAATGATCGACCGAATATTTTCGACATTCATCACAACATCTCCCCGTCAAAAAGTGGCAGAAAACTTCCATTGCAGATTAAAGATAATGTTCAAACCATTGCAACATCCGCTTTAAATATTCTTCGCGCAACGTGGGGTGCGCACTGCGCCGAAACCCATGCGCCGAATCGGGAAACCGCACAAATTCTACTGCTTTGCCTTGTCGTTTCAGTGCCACAAAAAACTGCTCGCTCTGTTCAATCGGACAGCGATAATCAATTTCGCCATGCATCAACAACACAGGTGTTTGCACGTCCTTCACATAGGTCAAAGGAGACCGTTCCACAAGCGCCTTCACATTTTCCAACGATGACCCACCCCACTGGTTTTCGCCAAATGATACCCCTATATCCGACGTGCCATACATACTGTGCAAATTGATACACGGTGCCCCCACAACCGCCGCTTTAAACCGATGGTCATGCCCCACAATCCAACTGCTCATAAACCCGCCATAACTATACCCGTGTACTCCCAGTCGATTCCGATCCACATACGGTTGTTTGCAAAGTTGATCCACCGCCGCCATCAAATCCAGAAAGTCCTCTCCACCCCAATCGCACATAACGGCTTTCACAAAATCGAGTCCATACGAAGAGGATCCCCTCGGATTTACCGCCAGTACAATATACCCTGCCCCAACCAGCACCTGATGCGTGATATCAAACGAATCGGAAAACCGCCCGTTTGGCCCCCCGTGAATGTCCAGCACCAGCGGATAGGTTTTTGACGCATCAAAATCGTGCGGCAAAAACACCCGCGCCTGAATATTCATTTTCCCACGAGAAAATGTCAACCGTTCCAACCTTGCCGGTGGATAGGCTTTTAAAAATCCATCGTTGTATGTCGTCAATCGCGTTTGTGTTTCTGTCACCAGATCCATCATCACCAGATCCCCCGGTGATGATGGCGATCCAGAAATGGCAACAGCACGATCTTCATTCACTGCCAAACTGGTCAAAACCTGTCCACCACCCAAAATCACTTTCATCCCGCCGCCATCTGCCGAAACCCGACACAAAAACGATTCTCCCGCACGATCTCCCACAACCACAATTGATCCATCCGAAAGCCAGCATCCATTCGACACCGAAGAGGACACCGTATAAGTCCCATCTGTCAACCGTTGCACCGGTTGCCCTTTGCCCAACACATAAAGCCATGCCATGCGCGGATCCCACACCTCGGCATCGTGCGATCCCACCACGGCCAGAGACAACCCATCGGGCGACCACGCCACCGAATCCACGCGGCTCAAATCATCAGACCAGCACGCCCTGTCGCCACCTGTTGCCGAAACCACATGCGTTTCAAACCGGTGTACCACATCGCGACTGGTCACACGGTCGGTCACAAAGGCAATCTGTTTGCCCTCTGGCGACCACACAGGAGACCTGTCATCCCCTTCCCCATCTGTCACCTGCCGCCATTCACCCGTGTTCACATCCACCAGAAAGACATGCCAGAACGCATCGCCCAACCAGCCACTTTCATCACTGCGATACCGAATGCGCCGCACCACCTGTGTTTTTGGATACTTCGACTCCCCATCATCCGGATCCACCTTCGACACCACCGCAAGCCTTGTTGCATCCGGTGACCAGGCAAAATCGCGCACCCCACCAATTAGCGATGTCACTTGTCGGGCTTCGCCACCATTTGATGCAATCACCCAGACCTGGCGTTTACCCTTTTGATCCGGGCGCAAAAATCCCAGTGTGTGACCATCTGGCGCAAACTTTGGCAACCCATCTTTTGGCCCAGCCGTAAACACACTGGGGTTGCCATCCGGCAACTTTTGTCGCATCACCTGCGAACAAACCGTCATTTCTTTCCGGTCAATTGCCGTTTTCACAAACACCACCCATAACCCATCGGGTGACACATCGGGACTCGACACATCCACTAAATCATACACATGGTCGGGAAGAATCGGTGTAGCCATAAACCCTCCAGAGCGTTAAATCACATTTAACAAAACCAATTGGAAGATAAGTTCATGAGCAAAAATAATTGGATATATCAGCAATCCGCAAAAGTCGTCAGGGGCTGAAAATCCCCGTTACAAAAGGGGATGATGACTGTTGACATGTGAAGGTTTGATTTCAAAATGCACAATTTTTTATGCTTGAGTGCTTACAATATGTCAAATCCCTGACACCATGCAAAGTAAAAAGCCCTCATGCCAATTCATGAGGGCTTCATCATCACCATTAAAAACGCTCTATACCTGTTGCCATCACCTGTCAAGGGTCAGGAAAAAATTTAAAAAATTCAATTTTCAAATTATATTCATCACATTCCCATAACCAGAAAAAAACCGCTGTCTTACGCGCAAGGAGATTTTTTATGAGAATTTTCGTTTTGTGCGATTTGGAAGGTGCCGCAGGTGTGGTCGATTTTCAAACACAGACCTATGATGGCACACGATACAACGAACAGGCCAAATACCTGTCAACCCTTGAAATTAATGCTCTTGTTGATGGGGTATTGGAAGGCGGAGCAACCGATGTGATCGTTTTGGATGGCCATGGCAGTGGCGGCATCAGCATTGAACACATTCACCGCGAAGCGCGGGTTATCTTTGGCCGACCCCATGGATCAGCCTGGGATTTAGACTTAAAATACGATGCGCAATTTCTCTATGGTCATCACGCCATGGACAACACCCCCAACGGCGTGCTTTGCCACAGTTGGAGTTCCCGAAGCATTGCAAACTGCTGGCTCAATGGCGAACTCATCGGTGAAATTGGCCTCAATATTGCCCGGGCAGGCGAGGCGGGTGTCCCTACTGTTTTTGTCAGCGGTGATCGGGCCGCGATTGAAGAGACCCAACGCTATGTGCCCA
>CAXNEV010000440.1:0-3483 GCA_964200925.1 Candidatus Latescibacterota bacterium
GCCTTTTTGGGGTGATTTGCACGGGCAAAGTGGTGAAACCATTGGCAGCAATACGGTTGAATCGTATTTTCGTTTTGCCAAAGGGGCGGCGCTGCTGGATTTTGCCGGGCATCAGGGCAACGATTTTCAGATTACAAAGGACATCTGGACGGAGATTAAAAAGCAGATTAACACCATTCACGAAGACGGGCGGTTTGTGGCACTGGTGGGATATGAATGGTCGGGCAACACACCGGTGGGCGGCGATCACAATGTGTATTATCCGGGGAATGACGGCGAGATTTTCAGATCGAGCCATGTGTTGATTCCCGACAAGTCGGATGTGGATACCGATTGCAAACACATTGCCGATTTGTATGCACGGTTTCATGGGCAAGATGTGATGCTGGTGCCTCATGTGGGCGGGCGGTATGCCAATTTAACTTGGCATGATCCTGCGCTGGAACCGGTGATGGAAGTGTGTTCGGCATGGGGAGAGTTTGAGTGGTTTTTATTTGATGCGCTAAAAAGAGGGTATAAAATCGGGTTTGTGGCGGGCAGTGACGATCACAAGGGTCGGCCTGGTGCATCGCATCCGGGCAGTGGATCGTTTGGCATTTACGGGGGATATGCCTGTGTGTTTGCGCGAGACTTGTCGCGCTCTGGTATTTGGGAAGCTTTGCGAGATAGGCGGTGTTATGGCACCAATGGCCGTCGGATCGGGTTGTGGGTAACGGTGAATGGCCATCCGATGGGGTCTGACATTGCAGCCGATGGGCCATTGGAGATGGATGTGCAGGTGTGGGGAACCGCGCCCATTGAACGGGTGGATATCTTTAACGCTACAGAGGTTGTTTATACCTATCCCGAACACATTCCCCGGCAACACAATCGGGTGCGCATGGCCTGGTCGGGACAGCGCATTTTGGCGCGCAACCGATTGGCGCACTGGGACGGGGGTGTGCGTTTGAGCAAAGGCCGGATTGTGGAAGCCGAAGGGTTTGCGTTTGATTCGGCTTCAGAAGGCATTCAACTGGCAACAAATCGGGAAGTGACATGGACTTCGGTGACAACGGGGGATACCGACGGGGTGATTTTAACGCTGGATGCGCCCGTTGATGCAAGGCTGGAATTTGATACGCCTGTGTTGAAGCGGTCGATTGTTTTATCTGATATGGCCAATGGGCCTGTTGAGATTGATGCAGGTGGGGTGGATATGAAGGTGGTGTTTGAACACATGCCCGAAGGAATTGGACGCGATGTGGCATTTTCATTTCGGGATACACAATTGGCATCGGGTTGCCATCCCTATTGGGTGCGTGTGACGCAGATTGACGGGGGCAAAGCATGGGCCAGTCCGGTGTGGGTGAGCGTTAAAGGGAGCGACCCGCCGGGTCGCCCGAATCATGGATTGGAAAATGGTGCATGAATGATTTAACAACAGTAATTGAAGATCGCGGCCCACGGTGGGAGGTCAAATTGTTGCTTGACCAGATGGCTGTGAGTGGACTGGCCGTGGTGAAAAAACAGATGCAAGTTGGTCCGGTATCTGTTAAAATGGGCGGCATTGCCGGTGTGTGGACCCCTGCTGACCATCGCAAAAAAGGATATGCCAGCCGGGCGATGTGGGATGGGATTGCGCTGATGGAAAAAGAAGGCTGTGACATGAGCATTTTGTTTGGCATTGCCGATTTTTACCATCGCTATGGGTTTGCGGTGGCTTTTGCAGAACAGAGCATGACTTTATCCACACAGGCGTTGCAGAAATTGTCGGGCCCTTATCGGGGACGAACCAGCAAACCGGCAGATTTGCTGGCTATTCGCCGGTTGTATCGCCGTTATAATGCCGGGCGTTCGGGCATGGATGTGCGGGTTGGCAACTGGCTGCCCAGGTGGTATATGCCGCGTTTGGGCGAAGGCACAACCCGGCGTGCCGGGCAGGTGGTGGTGGTGTGTGATGGGCAAGACCGGGTGCGGGGATATGCCGTTTATGATGCCCAGGCCGAACGCATGGTGGTTGCCGAAGTGTGCGGTGCTGATCACAAGGCTTTGATGTCAATAGGGGGTGTTCTGGCCCGCCGGGCATTGCGGGCCAAAGTGGAACACATTCGGTTTTGTTTGCCAGTGGACGATCCTTTTGTGCATTTGTGTGTGCCATTAGGGTGTGAGGTTCGGGCGGGATATCCCTTTAATTCGGGTGCGATGGGGCGCATTGTGCGGTTGAATTCTTTAATCAAAAAAATGATTCCGGTTTTTGAAGATCGGGTCAAAAAATCGCAACTGACATGGCGGGGTGTTCTGGGTATTGAAACGGATATCGGGCGGGTTGGGCTTCGGATTGGGCCTTCGGGTGTGGCCATGTCTTCCCCTTCTGCACACACGCGGATCAAGGTCAATCAAATGGTTTTGACCCAGTTGGTTATGGGATATCGCGGGGTTTTTGATGTATTGCATGACCGGGGGGTGGATATTCCCAAACAAATTTTGCCCGTGGTTGACGTGCTGTTTCCCAGGGGCAATCCATATATGTGGTGGACCGATCGGTTTTAGGCAGAAACAGCTTTCAGCTTTGAAGACAGCGTTCTAAATGAAAAATGAAAATAGAACCCCCAAAAAGCTTTGGACATTTGCTGGCATGTTCTGTTTATTAGTATCTGGCATTTGGGTAGTCGGGGTTTTGTAAGATGTCGGGAAAGATGGTATGGAGCACATGTGATGGCGCGAATTCTGGCCGTAAATGACGATCCGGTGACTTTGCAGCTTATGGAATCACAGCTTTTAAAAGCCGGATACGACGTTTTAACAGCCGTTCATGTTCGAGATGCCATTAACCTGTTGTATCAGCACGATGTTCATCTGGTGATCTCGGATGTGCATTTGCCCGACATTGACGGATGGCAATTTTGCAAAATTCTCAAGGCCGAAGAGAATGATCGGTTTCGCAACATTCCCGTGTTGTTTGTATCGGCAACCGAGTGGGCACCGGTTGGGTGTCGGTTGGCCAAACATCTGGAGGCCGCCGGGTTTTTGGAAGCCCCGTGGCATGTCAATGATTTGTTGAACACGGTGTCGGCCATTTTGGATGACAAAAAACCCGTGATGGAATTTGTCACAAAGGTGTTGATTGCCGATGATGACGACGTTGTTCGGCGCGTGCTGGGGCGTATGTTGCTGACGCATGGCTATGCGGTTGACGAGGCATTTGACGGTCAGGATTGCATTGAGAAAATACTGGCCAATCCGCCGCATTTGTTGTTTGTCGATCATGTGATGCCCCGGCAAAAAGGGCTGGACGTTTTGTTGTGGGTGCAACAGCAAGGGCTAAATATTCCGGTGGTGATGATAACCGGTGCGGGTTCGGAAGAATTGGCGGTGGAGGCCATGAAAGCCGGTGCTTATGATTATTTGATCAAGCCGCTGGTCTTATCGGGCATCCCGTCTTTGTGCGAGGATGTGCTCATCCGCCATCAAAGCAATATGATTTCACAGGAATACCGGTTTCGC
>CAXNEV010000441.1:0-3478 GCA_964200925.1 Candidatus Latescibacterota bacterium
TCATGCCGGCAATCACACCTGTCTCTGCCAAAGGTCCGCCTGAAAGGCGGGCCAAAATCATATCGCTTTTAGGGCCAAACACATTTTTAAGCACCCCCAGAATTTCAACCTGAAATGTGTCAATGCGGGTGCCCTGAAATACCGTGCGGCCAATGCCTGTCATGCCCCGGTGCAGGTCATCAACAGACAGATAAGACTCTGCCTGTACACACTCAGCCTTCCCAATGAAAAAGCTCATGATCACCACAATCAACAATCGCATAAACAATCCTATTTCATGAATGACCACAAAGCCCTTCCCGAATCGGCACAGACACTTCTCATGTATCGCGTCATGTATCGCGAGCAAAACAAGCCATCTGGTTTTCTGTATTTTAAATGAACATATGATTATACCGTTTTTTTCAAAACGGAACAAGCTTCTTGTAAAAAGAAGCCAATCTCGCTATATATTCAGCATGATACATATCACACTATTGGCCGTTGGCAAATGTCGGCAACTACATTTCCGAAATGCCGCACAAGATTACGCCCAGCGCCTCAAACACTATGCGGTCTATTCTGAAATCGAGGTGAAAGAAACACGGGCAGCCGGGCATGTGCCAATAAACAGCGTGTTGCATCAGGAAGGCGAGCGCTTGATTCAGGCCTTGCCAAAAGGCAGTTATGCCATTGCGCTGCATCCTGCCGGACAAACAAGCACATCTGAAGCCCTGTCAAAACGCCTGTCAACCCTAACAGGGCAGGGCAAAAACCATTTAACGTTTATGCTTGGCGGGGCATTTGGCCTGTCTGAAGATGTGCTTGCACAAGCAAACTGGTGTTTGTCGTTATCGGCCATGACATTTCCGCACGAATTGGCCCGGGTGATTTTATTGGAACAGTTGTATCGCGTTTTCACCATTATGCGAGGTGAAAGTTATCACAAATAAAAATCGCGAGTCAAAAGCCACAGGTTGTAAAATCTGTTGATCAACCTGAATGACAGGCCGAAAAACACAGACTTAACAACTTGCAACGTTAAGACCCGCGACAAAACAAAACCCGGGGATCAGAAACCTCGCACAGCCGGGGAGAGATGATTCTTGCACAAGGGAATCCGGCTGCATCGAGACGACCTGCCCCCGGGCTCGTATTTTTCCCGCAAGACAGCCTTGCATGATGTTACAAAAAAATCAATTTAAATAGATGGGGAGCAAATCGAAAACACAGGAAAACAATAAAATGACCATCTTCAAACGACCAGAAACCGATGGGGAACCGGGGTCGTTCTAAGTCTGTGTTCAGGGGGACCAAACACCTTCGCTTTTGAAGACAGATCTAAGATAAGCCATTGTTTTTCCTGAGTCAATAGTCGTTTTATTTTTTCTTCATACACCCAAAAAGCCGCGAGATATTGTATATCCTCCCATGCGACCCACACTCAGTGGTGCTATCATTTGTTCACACCTTTGTCCAAAAATCGCACAAATAGGGTTTTGTCGCGGGTCATCCCTGGAAATTGGGCAATGGTCTGGCCATCGGGTGCAACAATCGCATAAAAAGGCAAAGCAACTGTGCCAAATTGCGATTCCTGAAATTCCCGGTTGTGTTTGTGTTCATCGCCCCGGCCATCGGTATAAAGCTGCACCCGCACATATTGGGCCAACAGCGCTTGTACATCGGGCTTGGGAAAAATATTGGCCTCCATCCACCGGCAATTGGTGCAGGCATACCCTGTAAAATCGATAAAAATGGGTTTGCCCGTAACCCGCGATTCAACACGCGCGGCTTCATAATCGTTCATCCAACTCAATTCGGATGCCCCCCCGCGATTGACCATTTTTTCGTGATTGCCATAGGGCGGAAAAAACGCATCCCATTCACCAAGCGGAGCTCCAAACAACCCGGTGGTCAAATACAGGCCAAAGGCCAAAAATCCCGTGCTCAATAACAACCTCACAGGCCCCACGGTTTCCAATGGGCTGTCATGGGGCAATCGAATTTTGCCCAGCAAATAAAAGCCGCACAGCACAAAAATGGCAATCCAAACAGCAATAAACACTTCGCGAGAAATGATTCCCCATTGCCACACCAGATCCACATTGCTCAAAAACTTGAGCGCCGCAGCCAGTTCCAAAAAGCCCATCACCACCTTCACTGAATTGAGCCATCCCCCGCTTTGTGGCAAAACACCAAGCGCCTGCGGAAACAACGACAAAAAGAAAAAGGGCAGTGCAAAAGCCGCAGAAAACACCAACATGCCCAAAACAGGCCACATCCAGGTGCCTTGTGACGTTAAAACCAGCAGCGTTCCAACAAAAGGTGCCGTACAGGTAAACGACGTCAGCGAAAACGTGAACCCCATCACCAGAATAGCCCCATAACTGGCACCCTGCACCTGATTAAACCGGTTGAGCAACCCATAGGGCAATCGAATTTCAAACAGCCCAAACAAAGCCAGTGCAAAAGCCACAAAAATGGCCGTAATGAACAAATTTACCCACGGATTGGCTGCAAACAGCGCCGCACCAGAGGCCCCCAGTGTGACCGCCAGAATGAGGCCCAAACCCGTAAACGTAAAAATGATGCCCCCGCAATAAACCAGCGATTTGGTTATGGATTCGGACCGACTTTGCGATTCCTGTTTGGTAAAAAAAGACACCGTAATGGGAATCATCGGAAACACACACGGCGTCAAAAGCGCCAGCAATCCCATTGTAAATGACAAATATAAAAAGGCACCTAATCCCTGAGACAAAGCCCGATCCACATCGACAATGCTGCCCGTGCCATCCAACGATTCGGATAAAACGGGCACAGTCGGTTCAGAAACAAAAACAAATTCTGACCGCGCCACCCCTGCCTCGACAATCAGGGGAACCTCAAAGGCATGCACACGGGGTGGCAAACACTGCGAGGCATTGCACAACATATACGTCACCTCACCTATCACCATGTGTGTGCCGGGTTGAGTTGTGGGCAAAACCTCGGCACGCACGCCAAATCGAACCGAGGGGTGATAATATTCCACTTGTAATTCAAAATTGGGATCGTATTCTTGTTTCGGGGGCGGCTGAATAATGGGCCCCACTTGTTTAAAAGCATCACCTGTGAGCACAAATTCAGTGGGAAACGGGCCTCCAGGCGGTGTGGTGGCCGAATAAATGTGCCAATCGTCCGACAGTTGCACATCGATCCACACGGTTGCAAACTCACCGGGACGAACCGTTTTGGAATCAACCGAAAAGGCAAAAGAAGCCGGTTCAGCCCCAAACACCTGAAAAGGCAGACAAACCATCATGATGAAAATGCGCCAAACCATTTGAACCCCCTATATTATCTAAGACAACACGCGATACTGGAGGATTTTCCGCGCGATTCCGTTTCGCAACACATCTCGAAATTTGGTCGCACACCTTTCACAATACCTTACATCAACGCGCCAACTTTCCGCACCAATACCAGCAGGGTCACATCGTCCGTTTGAGGAGCAGAA
>CAXNEV010000442.1:0-3477 GCA_964200925.1 Candidatus Latescibacterota bacterium
AGATTTTGAAACGGCAACCCCCACGAAGAGGGTTTGCCAACATTGCGGTAGCCATTGTCATCGGGTTTGGCGGCCATTTTTTGATCGGCAATCGCATTGAGTTCATCAACTTCATTTTTGGAAAGCACATTTTTAATAACGATATATCCTTCAAGATCAAAGATAAATTTTTCTTCATCTGAAACAGGAGTAAGTTGGGCAGTTGCAGACATAAAAATCCTTTCGGTGAAAAGACGACAGACGGGATTAACAATAGGATTTAAGCGCACAAAAAGTTTGATCAACCACGCGAGCTGCCTGGGCGCGGTTTTTGGGATGATCTGTCACACCAGCCGTCCAAACAGCCAGACCAAGCAGCC
Organism: Candidatus Latescibacterota bacterium; assembly: GCA_964200925.1. Classification (GTDB taxonomy): domain Bacteria; phylum Latescibacterota; class UBA2968; order UBA2968; family UBA2968; genus CAXNEV01. The sequence goes on from CAXNEV010000442.1 coordinate 360, forward strand.
TGCCGGCAATAAAAGCATTGAGATGCTGTTCATTGATTGGGGGCAAATGGCGCACCGTGCGATAACCACTTAAAAAAGCCTGGCGCAAGGCTCTTTCATTTTTGTGATGTCGTATGTTCATAAAGGCAATGGCAATGTCGTGAAGATAATGCCCCCAACCGCACTCGTCAAAGTCTATTGCACAGACCCTGCCTGAGCAATACAGAATATTGTGCTGGTGAAAATCGGCATGGATCAGGCCAAAAGCATCTTGGGAGTCGCCCAGTTTCTGAAAAATCTGAGTGTATTGCTGATCAATCTGGATATAAAGTTTTTTTGTTTCCGCATTCAGATATTTTTGAAAGGCCCCTTGATCAATACCAGAAACACGGCCCAATGCAGTGTCGGCATTCCAGATTTTTCGGGTAAAATGAGGCGATGGAAAAAACGTGCTGTTGTGCAAATGGGCCATCAAAACACCCGATTGTGCAAATTGCTGTGGAACTATGTTGTGTGTATAAAAACGTCCGGGCAGATGGTGAAACAGCACGCAGGTGCGCGGTTGTGGCACACCGGGAGAGTCGACAACCACAAGCGGATCTCCTGTTTGAGTGGGCACAACTTGAGGCACACAAAAATGCGCGTCGCGCAATGCCATCAGCCACATGAGTTCGGATCGAACATGTAAAACATCCTGAAATCCGGGCCGGCTGATGCGCAAAATATACCGGTTATTCTGGTGATCACAAACGGCAAACGTGGTGTTGTTCCAGTGTGTGATAAGCTTGAGCAGTGGCCGGTGTATGGCGTAGTTTTCAAGCGCGGTTTTGGCCAACTTGCGCAGCCGAAACACCTGGGCCTGATAGGTGCTTTGCTCAAAGGGTATCAACATAAACGAACGCCGTGAAATTGTCTTTGCACTTGGTGGGTGTGTCTTTATTATTAGATATTCAGATAAAGATTTGAAATATGGGAAAGACTGATGATGGACGATGGCAAAAACACGCTTTAACCATCGTCCATTATCTATCGTCAAAAATTCAAATTTGTTATCTGAAACACGATAGCTTGTGCCAAATCTGCGAATCGCCCATTCGCCTATTTGGCATATATCAATCCAAAACAATACCTCAAATTCATCCACCACAAAAAAAGGAAACGACATGCCCAAAATTGTTTTTATCGGTGCTGGCAGTTTTGGTTTTACACGAGGTCTGGTGCGCGACCTGCTCACCTTCCCGCTTCTGGAAGGCTCTGAAATTGCGCTGGTTGACATCAACAACCAGCGTCTCAAATTTGCACAGCGCGCGTGCGAAAAAATTGTCAAGCAGGGCAACTATCCAGCAAAGGTAACAGCGACAACCGATCGCCGCAAGGTCCTCAAAGGTGCCGATGCGGTCATGGTAACCATTTTGTGTGGAGGAACAAATGTCTGGAAACACGACATTTTAATTCCCAAAAAATATGGCATCGATACCAACGTGGGCGATACCCGGGGGCCAAGTGGGATTTTTCGCGCGCTGCGCACCATTCCAACCATGGTCGATATTGCCCGCGACATGGAAGAATTGTGTCCCAATGCCATCATGCTCAACTACACCAATCCAATGGCCATGCTGTGCCATGCCATGCAACGCGAAACATCCATTACCCTAACAGGCCTGTGCCACAGCGTGCAGGGCACATCGGCGATGATGGCGCGCTGGTTGGGCTTAAAACCCGAACAGGTCGATTATGTTTGTGTGGGCATTAACCACATGGCGTGGTTTACAAAATTTGAACACAAAGGGCGCAACCTGTATCCTCGGTTGAAAAAACTCATGCAAACCGATCCAGAAGTATATAACCATGAACTGGTGCGCAATGAAATGTTTCTGGCGCTCGATTATTATGTGACCGAATCGTCAGGGCACAACTCCGAATACAACTGGTGGTTCCGCAAACGCCCGGATTTGATCAAAAAATATTGCAAAACAAGCACGGGATGGAATCCGGGAGAATATGCCTACATTCTCAAACACTATCAAAGCCGGGAGAAAAATTGGCAGGAAGAAGTGAAACGCTGGTTGGCCAATGACAATGCCATTTCGTTGACTCGTGGCCATGAATATGCAGCCTATATTGCCAATGCCTGGCTGGGTGGTGAACCATATAAATTTAATGGCAACGTGACAAATGACAAATTGATCGACAACTTGCCACAAGGAGCATGTGTGGAAGTGCCGGTGCTGGCCACGCGCAATCGGTTAGAACCCATTCGCGTGGGTGCCATTCCACCCCAGTGTGCCATGTTAACCGGGTTGAGCGCACAAATTGAAATGATGGCCGTTGACGGGTGTTTAACCGGTGATCCGCGCATGATTTATCAGGCCATTGCCCATGACCCACTGACAGCGGCCAAATTGTCACTTGCTGAAATCAAACAAATGGTGCAGGACATGTTTCGTCAAAACCGCAAATATTTGCCGCAATTTAAAACAATTGAGTTGTGATTTTTAAAGGACGTGTAACATGCAAAAAAATTATTCAGAAGTGAAAGGCAAATTGCGCAGTCAGGAGTGGTTCAACAACCCGCACAATATGGGCATGACAGCGGTTTATGTGGAACGCTACATGAACTATGGCTGGACGCGCGAAGAATTGCAATCGGGCAAACCCGTCATCGGCATTGCGCAAACAGGTGGCGATTTAACGCCGTGCAATTATGTTCACGTTGAACTGGCCAAGCGGGTCAAAGAAGGCATCCGCGATGCGGGGGGCATTCCGTTTGAATTTCCGGTGCACCCCATTGCCGAACAGGGCAAACGGCCCACCGCAGCACTCGACCGCAACCTGGCCTATCTGGGATTGGTGGAGGTGTTGCACGGATATCCTTTAGACGGCGTGGTGTTGACCACAGGCTGTGACAAAACAACCCCGGCATGTATTATGGCCGCCTGCACCATGGATCTGCCCGCCATTGTGTTGTCGGGTGGCCCCATGTTAGATGGGCACTGGAACGGGCGCCTGGCAGGATCGGGCACCGTGGTATGGGAAGCGCGCAAACTGTATGCCGAAGGGGAAATCGATTACGACGGATTTATGGATATGGTCACTTCGTCATCGCCCAGTGTGGGACATTGCAATACCATGGGAACAG
>CAXNEV010000443.1:0-3476 GCA_964200925.1 Candidatus Latescibacterota bacterium
CAGGCGATCCACACCAAAAGTCTGTGTCAAAAAACGATTTTGTTTTAAATCGCCATAATAATGATCCCCAATCACCGGATGCCGCAAATGCGCACAATGCCGTCGAATCTGGTGCTGCCTCCCCGTCAACGGCCTGGCCTGCATCAAAGAATACCGAACCGTTTCATAACGCCCCACCGGATAGGGCAATTCCACAATCGCCAAACGCGTATAATCCGTTATGGCATCAACCGGGTCTGATGCGTTTGGCGGGCAATAGGCATAATCAATGCGCCCCGATTCGGGCAAATACCCCCGCACCAGCGCCAGATATTCTTTGTCAACCAACCGCGATTCAAAAGCCTCATTCAACATGCGCAGCGTATCGGGGTTTAAAGCAAATAACAAAACCCCTGATGTGCCTCTGTCTAAACGATGCACCGGGTAAACCCACTGCCCAATTTGATCGCGCAGCACAGGCAAACAACTGGGCGCAGACCGATCCAAATGCGTGGGATGTACAAACAACCCGCTCGGTTTGTTCACCACCACCACACAGGCATCGCGATAGAGAATGTCCAGTTCCATCAGGGCAATTGAATTTTGCGTTTTTCAGGATTGCTGTGCTCGCGATAAAAAACAGCCACATGCCCGATCATGCCCACCTGGTCACTGCCTGTGCGCCGGGCAATTTCTGCGGCCAAAACCTTCTTGTCATCTTTAAATTCCAAAAACCGCACCTTGATCAATTCATGCTGATCCAGCGCGGTATCAACGGAAGCAATCAACCCTTCGGTGATACCGCCTTTGCCAATTTGCACCAGTGGGTGTAAATCGTGGGCCAACGCGCGCAAAAACTTTCGATCTGAACCTTTGATTTCTTTCATGATACCCTCAACGACGTACGGCCCCTGCTTTGCTGAAAGCAGGGGCCGTTTGTGAATAGGCAACCCCATTACTTTTTGATATTGAGCAATTCCACCTGAAAAATCAGCGTGGAATTTGGCCCGCCGGGCCCTCCTGGACGCGCCCCGTAGGCCAACATACCGGGCACATACAATTCCCACTTGGATCCCACAGGCATCAATTGCAACGCCTCAATCCAGCCTGGGATCAATTGGTCCACGCGCAATGTGGCCGGTTGACCACGCCCGTAGGATTCGTCAAATACGGTGCCATCCATCAAAGTGCCTTTATAGTGAAAGGTCACTTCATCGGTATTTTTGGGTTTGGGGCCACTGCCCTGTGTGATGACCTTGTATTGCAGCCCGCTTGCCAGTGTGACCACACCCTCTTTGTTCTTGTTTTCTGCTAAAAAGGCCGCACCTTTGGTTTTGTTATCTTCTGAAATTTTGTCCTGAGAAGCCTGCTGTTCAGCCATTTTTTCTTGCTGCAATTCGGCCAGCGTCTTGTTGATTTCTTCCTGGTTCATCAAAGTCGCTTCGTCTTTATAGCGATCTTTGAATCCCTGCATAAAAACCTCAATATTAACCTCAATTCCCTGTTGTTTAAGCATATTTGCAATGTCCATGCCAATGCCATAACTGCGCTTGTGCACTTTGTCTTCCAGATTGACCTCAGTGTGTTCAGGTTTTTTTTCCTGACAACCCATAATGCCAATTGCAAGCAGCGCAAATGCCCAACGCTTCATAGTCACTCCTATGTCAAATTCAACCGTTCACCCTGCAGGGCCTTTCCCTGCGGGTTTTTCGATAGACAAAAGTTAAGCAAATATACATCAAAGATGGCATTTCAGCCATGAATTATCTGTTGGCAAAAGACCAAATCGCTCTTGCACAAAAAGATCTGCGCCCGATCCATCACCCGATTACAATGCAAATTTTTTGGCCGGAGGCCTGCCAAAACGCGCCTTGACTTCGGCCAGCACAATATCGGGAATATCTTCGGGGTGATTCACTTCATACACACAAATATGGTCTGCGCCCTCTACGTGTTGTCGAAACCGGGCCACATCTCGATTTTGTCCGATATGCACCACCGTCACGCGATTTTTGGATTCTACCAGATATCTCATCAGGGCATCCAAATTGGAAATCTGCATATCGGTGATCAGAAAAATATCGGTTTCAGGCTTGATCAACGGCAAGATATCCGGCACATGCAAAGCCGTTCCACCGCCAAAATACCGACACAGGGCCCAGAAAATTTTTTTGCGGTCGCGGCCAAAATCCAGCACCTCTTTGCCATTGGCCTGCGCATCGCTAAAATTGTACACCGCCACGCGGCGATCCCGGCGCAAATACGCATCGGCCGCACAACCCGCCCCCAGCACCGCATGCGAAAATTCTTTGCCAGGATCGGTCATACTGCCCGATGAATCGATCATCACCAGACAATCCGGCGTGCCATCTCCTGCACCATGTGTTTCGCCTTCTTGCCATTTCCACACCTGAGAAATGCCGGGCATCACTCGCCCAAAACTCGTCCACACATCAATATCCTGAACCGGCTTGCCCACTTCCCACGGCGCATGGGAATGCGGGTGCAAGCCCCCCACTTTCTCAAGGGGCCGTGTGCGCACCGGCAAGCGATACGATGCCGCACGTTTCATATAAAACAACAAATCGCTATCGGTTGTGTGGCCCTTTCCACGCCCCATGTGCGGCATCACCCCGGCATCTTTCAGTTCTTCTTCAAAATCGCGCACCATCTCGCGAAACGCGTAAAATCCTTTTTCGGCAAACGCTTCCAGAGCCTCTTCAATTTCTCCAGATGAATACTGCTTCATGCCATGAGCACCCATCATGCCACCCGATCCATCGCCGGGGCCTTCTTGTGCATTGAGGTCAATCAATGGCCCAATCACCTGTGCAAAAGACCGAATGCTGTCGCCCCAGTGTTTGGCATCCAGATAGGGAATGCGCGCCAGTTTCTCCACCACATCGGGCATATCGGCCACATGTAAATCCTGGCCCCAAATGCGCTGGTACAGCGCCCGAATTACATCGGTAACCTTGTCCGATGCCATGTGCCGATAGACCTGTGGCAGGTGTGATTTTTTCTCGCGCACACAGTGGGTATCCACCACCACATCCATAAAATAATCAACCACGCGCTTAACCAGATCGCCATCGAGCAATACGGGCTTGAGCTGGGCATACAATTTCAAATGGGTTTCAAAATCCCAGGGGCACACGGTGTGATGGGCCACGCCGTGATCAAGCAACGCCGAAACCGCATCGGCAACATCCATCACCTGAGAGAGTGCCGCAAGACGCTCCTGGCTCAACTGAATGGTTTTGCCAGCCATGTGAATGCTCACGGCCTCGTTACCACCATCCACCACTTCGGGTGTGGGCAACTCTGGAAACAAATGGCGTTTGCGCACATCGGGCCAAATGCTGTTGATGATTTCTTGATAGTCCATATCAACTCGTCATTGTCCAAAAATAATCTGTTTGTGATGGTACACCTGTCCACCTTTTGGATTGCCCAATCCCCCAAGCCGACCTTCGACATGAATCTCGCCGCCGGTC
>CAXNEV010000444.1:0-3464 GCA_964200925.1 Candidatus Latescibacterota bacterium
TCTAACCTCGCAAGGGTTGTCCACGCTTCAAATTTCGAGGCTGGCTCAGGCAATTGAAGGGGTTGTAACAACGGTGAAAAAATGGGATGTTGAAAAGATCGTTGTTGGGTTGCCCCTCAATATGGATGGATCAAAAGGCCCTATGGCTGAAGCCGTTGACCGTTTTGTGCAGGCGTTAAATGGTGTGGTGTTGGTTCCTGTTGTGCTGCTGGATGAACGTTTGACATCGGTAGCTGCCCAACGCGTTATGCGTGATATGGGTGTCAAAATGCGCGGTCATAAAGGAATGGTTGATCGAATTTCTGCAACCTTATTGCTGCAAACCTTTTTGCAACAAACCAAAACGTGACTGAAGAACTCATTTATAGAAGCCCAAAAAATCGAACCATTGGTTTTTGGGGTTGGATCGCCATAGGATTTTGCCTTTTGGTGATGGGTATGGCGGCATGTATTTGGGGAACCCTTTACATGTTGAATCGCCCCACATGGGTGGGGGCAAAAGAGATAGAAATTTACCAGGGAATGACCTTGCAGCAGATCGGACAAACGCTGTATGATGAAGGCTTAATTCGCAGCCCAGGTTGGCTGGAATTATTTGCTCGGTTTAATGGAACCAGTCGGCAATTGACGGCTGGAGTACATCCTTTCCACGGCAGCATGACAACCTGGCAAGTTTTGCTGGAGTTGGAACAACCGCGCGATGTGGTACGCGATGTAACATTGCCAGAAGGTTTGCGCAAAGAACACAGTGCACACATTTTAGCCGAGAAATTGGATTTGGATGAAGGCAAATTGCTGGCCTACATGCACGATCCTGCCTTTTGTCGCAGTTTGAATATTCCGGCCAATGACATGGAAGGGTATTTGTTTCCAGAAACATATAAAATTTCAACATCTTCCACTGAGGACCAGGTGTTGCGGTTGTTGGTCTCGCATTTTTTTGACATATTTGATGGCCGGTTACAAGCCCGTGCCAGGGAGATTGGACTGTCGATGCATGAGGCCGTCATTTTGGCCTCTATTATCGAAGGGGAGGCAAAAATGGACTCGGAAAGGTCTGTGATTTCTGCTGTCTATCACAACAGGCTCAGGCAAAATATGCGCCTTCAAGCAGATCCGACGGTACAATACGCCCTTCCAGAAGGGCCGCGTCGGTTGTTTTATAAAGATTATAAAATTGAATCTCCCTACAATACCTATCTCTATCCGGGTTTGCCGCCGGGGCCAATTATGAATCCGGGTAGAGCTTCGCTGGAAGCGGCTGTTTTTCCGGCAGAGGCTGAATACCTTTATTTTGTCGCCCGTGGAGATGGGTCTCATGTGTTCACCCATACCCCAGAAGAGCACGAAAAAGCCAAGCGCAGCACGCAAAATGACCGCCTTAGATCTTGGTAAAATTCAAATTGAAAGATTGTTTTTGTCTGGGATGGGAATGTCACATGTCTGTTTTTAAAGATTTAAACGAAGCGCAAATAGAAGCGGTCCGAACCGTAAACGGACCGCTTCTCATTTTGGCCGGAGCTGGCTCTGGCAAAACGCGGGTTTTAACGCGTCGCATCGCCTATTTGGTGGGTGAATTTGGCGTTGATCCGGGGTGTATTTTGGCCATGACTTTTACCAACAAGGCAGCAGGCGAAATGCGACAGCGGGTAGAGGCAATGTTGTCGCGATCCTGTAGGCACATGTGGATCGGAACGTTTCATGCGCTGTGCGCGCGCATTTTGCGCACAGAAGCAGCTTGTGTGGGATTAAAAAACAATTTTACCATTTTTGATGCCACCGATCAATTGGCCCTGATGCGCCGGGTGATAGCCGATCAAGAATTGTCGGAAAAACAATTTCCTGTTCATCAGTTGCGCGCACGAATCAGCCGTGAAAAAAACCGCATGTTAGATCCCGTGGCTTTTGCACAACGGGCAACCACTTTTTACGAACAGACAGTAGCCAGAGTTTATCGGTATTATCAAGACACTTTGCGCCAAAATAACGCTGTTGATTTTGACGATTTGCTGATGTTATCGGTGCAATTGGTGCGCGATCACATTAATGTACGCACGCGTTATCAATCGCAATTTGAATATCTCTTAATTGATGAATATCAAGATACAAACCGCCCACAATATTTGTTTGCCCGGTATTTGGCAGAAAAACACCAGAACATTTGTGTGGTGGGTGATGATGATCAAAGCATTTATGCCTGGCGCGGGGCAGATTTGCGCAATATTCTCGATTTTGAACTGGATTATCCAAATGCCACAGTTGTGAAATTGGAGCAAAATTATCGATCCACACAGATCATTTTGGATGCAAGCAATGCCGTTATCCGACATAATACAGGTCGAAAAGGCAAAGAATTGTGGACAGAAAACAAAAGTGGTGAACCCATTCGGTTAAAAAAATGCCCCGATGAAATTGAAGAGGCCCGCTGGATTGCCGGTGCGCTTCAAGATTTAAAAGGCAGTGGGGGATATGCCTATCGACAAATGGCCATTTTGTATCGCACCAATGCCCAATCCCGATCCATTGAAGAAGGGTTAAGGCGGGCGGGGATTCCCTATCAGATTGTTGGCGATGTTCGCTTTTATGAGCGCAAAGAAGTGAAAGATGTTTTGGCCTATCTAAAGTTGGTGGTCAACAGACAAGATTCGATCAGTTTTAGCCGCATCCTCAATACACCCAGACGGGGGATTGGGGATGCCTCTGTCCAAAAGCTATACGATTATGCCATGCGTGAAGGGCTTTCACCTTATGAAGCGCTTTTGCAATTGGCGCATGTGGTGGATATTCCCGATCGAACCAAACGGGTGATGCGCGGTTTTTATGATATGGTTGAAGGTTTTCGAGAAGCGTTGTCTGTGTTGCCTGCTGATGAATTGGCCGCTAAAATAGTTGACGAAACAGGTTATTTGAGCGATTTGGAAAAATTGGCAGAAGAAGAAGCCCAGTCGCGCCGCAGCCATGTGCAGGAACTGCTTGCAGATATTGAAATTTTTACAGAACAATCCGAAGATGTGTCGCTTGATGCGTATTTGCAAAAGGTGTCGTTGGTAACCGATATGGACCAATGGCGCGAAACAACAGATGCCGTTACCTTAATGACTTTGCACAGTGCAAAAGGGTTGGAATTTCCTGTTATTTTTATTTCGGGTCTTGAAGAGGGTTTGTTTCCCATTTTGCGCAATGATGGCGAAACCAACCAGGATGGGGCAATAGAAGAAGAACGGCGTTTGTTTTACGTGGGCCTCACGCGTGCCCAGGAGCGTTTGTTTTTGTCTTATGCCATGCAACGGCGACGATACGGTGGGTGCATCAGCAATACAATGTCGCGTTTTGTCGGTGAGATACCGGAAGAGTTGCTTGATTCGGGGTTTCGCATCTCTGAAATTGGAAGTGGGCCCAAAGAAAAACGCAAGCCAAAATGGTCTTCTGAGGCAAGAGAAGAGGTGTCTTTTGGATGGGAAGTA
>CAXNEV010000445.1:0-3444 GCA_964200925.1 Candidatus Latescibacterota bacterium
ACGAATGTTCTTTATCCGCTGCCAGTTGCTCTCTGGACGATGGCAGGCTTTTATAAAAGCACTGCTTTGTCAGGATATGCCTGCCGTTCAAACACCTGCTCCACTTTCTCTGGCCGCTTAATTTTGCCATTTTTCCGGGAGTCCACCCCAATCAGTTTTGCCAGTTATGTCATTGCCTTGCCGTTAAAATGGTGTACGCCGGAAAATTCTTTAGAACAAGCCGATGCCATTGTGGTTCTGGGCACGTATTCTCAGCGCACCGGTGCACCCACGGCTGGTTCTGCCGAAAGAAGTTATCTGGGGTCCCAGGTTTTTTTGAATGGCCGGGCACCGATGATGCTTTTGACCGGGTATAGCACTTATGATAGCCTGGGATCGGCAAAATCCATGCGCATTATCGCATTGGGCATGGGGGTTCCCGACGCTTATATTTTAATGGCTGGAGGGCGCGATTCGTATGATGAAGCCCGACGGGGTGCGGCTGTTCTTCACAAACACAATGCACAAACGATTATTCTTGTGACATCGTGGTATCACATTCCCCGGGCAAAGGCGGTTTGGGAAAAGCAGGGATTTCGGGTGATTCCACACTCTTATTTTTCCAAACAGGAATTATGGGAACGATTGATCGATTGGTATAACATTACGTTTTTGCGTTTGATTTTTCACGAATATGTCGGCATGCTGGTTTACTGGCTGCGCGGTTGGATATGAGAAGGCGCGTTAGAACGTTGAAAGGATGGGGTTATGAATGTTCCGCCAAAAGAATTTATTCGGGTGCCACACACAAACATGCACCAATTTGTATCTCGGGCAGCACAAACGGTGGGTTTGCCCGAAGCGCAGTCAAACTTGCTGGCCGAATTGTTGGTGGCCAATGATTTGCGTGGGGTTTTCAGCCACGGTTCTCAGCAGATTGCAACATATGCCATTTTGATGCGCGACGGGGTGTTGAACAATCGGCCTCAGGTGGTTGTTCAACGCGAAACACCCGTTAGCGTGCAGATGGATGGCGATGGTGGGTTGGGATATTTTCCAGCGCATGAAGGGACGTTGCGCGCCATAGAAAAAGCCAAAACTTCGGGCATTGCCGTGATGCAGTCGCGCAATCACGGGCATTTTGGCGCAGCGGGCATTTACTCCCGGCTGGCGTTTGGGCATGATTTGCTGGCTTTTGTCACGTCGGGGCATCAGCTCAATTTGAAACCGGGCGAGCCGATTTTCAGTGCAGGTGGGGGGTCGCCGATATCGTTTTTAACACCAACAGACAAAGAATATCCGCTGGTTTTGGATTTTGGTGCCATGCACGATATGTATGGCGGGTCACCAAATCGGGCGGCTATTGCCAAACTGGCGCCGGCCCTTGCATTTCGGTCGATAGGATTGGGAGCCATTTGCCAGTCGTGGGGTGGGTTTTTAGCCGGTGTGCCGATAGATGAAGACCGGGCCGTAAAAAAGTTTAAAGGGGCCAATCAGGGTGCTCTGGTCATTGTGTTTCGCATTGATTTGTTTATCGATCCGGCCGTGTTTAAAAAGGAAATGGATTTGTATGTTCAAAAAGTGCGGGAACTGGCCCCTCTGGATGGGTTTGACAAAACACAACTGCCGGGTTCCCCTGAGGCCGAGCGCGAACGAGACTATCGACAGGAGGGCATTCCGGTGGGCGAGTGGCACCGCAACCGGCTGGAAAAGTTGGCAGAAGAGTTGCATATTGAAGCGCCGTGGTAAGTTATGAACTGTGAAAATGTATTAGCATCATTTTTGAAGACTTGACTTTTTTATAAGGCAATAGTATCGTATTGTCTCTTGTGAGTTTGATAAGCAGATTGTAACCTTCATATCATCAGGGAGTTGTGCATGGCATCAACTTCTGCGGCACTGTGGTCGTCAGTTGGCAAAAAAATTCTCATGTCGCTATCTGGGTTCCTTATGCTTGCCTTTTTGATTGGGCATATGGTGGGGAATCTTCAGTTGCTGGATGCAAATGCCGCCGACCAATACAATCGGTATTCGCATTTTTTGATCAGTATGGGTGGGTTGTTGATTCTTGTTGAACTCATTTTGCTGGCCGGATTGTTATTGCATGCCTGGACAGCCATTGCCATTGTATTGGGCAAAAGGCAGGCGCGTCCTGTGAAGTATCACAATCTCAAATCAGCTGGTGGTGCGAGCCGTCAAACGCTGGGTTCTCGAACGATGATTTATACGGGATTGGTTGTGCTGGTGTTTGTGGCCATTCATTTAAAAACATTTAAATACGGCCCTGGTGCAGGTGGTGAAAAAGAGTATGTCACAGTGGTTGATGGTGTGGAGATGCGGGATTTGCACAAGCTGGTGATGGAAAAATTCAGCGATCCGGTGTATGCGGTTGGTTATGCAATTGTGATGGTGTTGTTGGGCATTCATTTGAGCCACGCCATCTGGAGTGCATTTCAATCTATTGGGGTGTATCATCCGCGTTATACACCTGTTTTGTATTCTGCGGGACGATTGCTGGCCTTTTTGATTGCCGCCGGATTTTTTATTATTCCCGTATGGATTTATTTCATGGGGGGTTCCCAATGATGTTAGATGCCCGAATTCCCGATGGCCCTATACAGCAGAAGTGGGACCGTTGCAAAAATGACCTCAAACTGGTGAACCCTGCCAACAAACGCAAACACACCATTTTGGTGGTCGGAACCGGGCTTGCCGGTGCGTCGGTTGCCGCGTCATTGGCCGAAATGGGATACCAGGTTAAGAGTTTTTGTATTCAAGACTCTCCCCGGCGGGCGCACAGCATTGCGGCTCAGGGTGGGATTAATGCGGCCAAAAATTATCCAAACGATGGCGACAGCGTGTGGCGTTTGTTTTACGATACCGTCAAAGGCGGCGATTATCGCTCGCGCGAAGCCAATGTGTATCGGTTGTCACAACTGAGCACCAACATTATTGATCAGTGTGTGGCTCAAGGCGTGCCATTTGCGCGTGAATATGGCGGGTTATTGGCCAATCGCTCGTTTGGTGGGGCACAGGTATCGCGCACTTTTTACGCGCGTGGGCAAACCGGCCAGCAATTGCTTTTGGGGGCTTATAGTGCCTTGATGCGCCAGGTGGATGTTGGGCAAGTGGAGTTGCACACGCGGTTTGAAATGCAAGACCTGGTGGTCATTGATGGGGCTGCCCGGGGCATTGTTGGGCGCAATCTGGTGACGGGTAACATTGAGCGCTATGTGGGCGATCTGGTCATTCTGGCTACAGGGGGTTATGGCGCTGTTTATTTTTTATCGACCAACGCGATCAACAGCAATGTGACGGCGGCCTGGCGGTGTCACAAACGGGGGGCCTATTTTGCCAATCCATGTTACACACAGATTCATCCCACATGCATTCCGGTGTCGGGCGATCACCAGTCAAAACTGACGCTGATGAGCGAAAGTTTGCGCAACGATGGTCGGGTGTGGG
>CAXNEV010000446.1:0-3443 GCA_964200925.1 Candidatus Latescibacterota bacterium
ACAGGAATTATACCTGGCCGATTATTCGGGGCGTGACCAACTGTTAATGAGCGATATTGAACTGGCGTTTTGGGTCGCGCCGACTCAGGAATCAGGGCCGTTTGTTAAGCGCGGTTTAAAGGTGATTCCGATGGCTTCAAAATCGTTTCGCAAAAATCAAAATGCCTTTGTGTTTTTTGAAATTTACAATTTAAATCGCGACAATTTTGGCCAGACAAAATATCGGGTTGATTATCTGTTCCGAACTCATGAAAAAGGGGCTGTGCCGGTGAAAATTTTGCGGGGTGTTGGCCGTTTTTTGCGGGTAAAAGACAAAACAAAAGAGATCGAAATTTCCTATGAACAAACCGGTGATGTCGCAGATGATATGGCCTATGTGGAATTGGATTTGCAGGATGTTGCACCCGGTCAACAACAGGTGCGTATTGACGTGACGGATTTGCTGACGAATCAAAGTGTGCACAAGGAGATTGTTTTTGGGATCAATCCGTAAGGTGTGGTTTGTGTTCTTTTTGCCCTGTATGGTCGTATTGTGGAATGATCAGCCCCTGAGCGCAGAAGATGTGATTGAGCAGGTGCGCGAATTGATTCGTTCAAAACGCGTTACCGGGGCCGACTATGTACGCATAGGAGAGGCTTTTTTACAACAGGGCAATCTCAAAAGCGCGATGGATGCTTTTAAAAAATCCGTTCAATTGGGATCGCGAGTGCAGGGTTATCATGGCATAGGGAAGGTATTTGCTCAAATGCCAGGACGCGGGGTAAAGGCACAATATTATTTTCATCGGGCGCTGGGCGAAGATGCTACATTTTCCGAATCTCAATACCACCTGGGGTTGCTGTATAAACGGATTCGTCCACTTGAAGCGTTCAAGGCATTTGAAAAAGCAACCGAGATGGCCCCGACCCATGCCGATGCTTTTTACCAGATGGGGCGCTTGCTCGAAGAAAAGGGAGATCACGCTGAGGCTGTTGCGGCCTATGAACAACAGCTTGCCGTTTATTCCCCACATGGCGAGGTCCGATATCGGTTGGGGCGCATGCGATTTGCCGAGGGGCGCTATTCCGAAGCTGTTGAGCTGTTTGCAGGATTGGTTGTTTTGGAAGGCGATATGGCGACAAAGGCATATCTTGAAATGGCGGTTATGAGCCAGATGGCCCGCGATTTTGACCAGGCGCAAAAATTGTTTGATGCCTATATCAAACGGCTTCCCGAAAATGAGCAGCAGGTGTTTTTTGACATATCACTGGTGGCCAATGATCAAGAACAGACATTGTTGAAAGCTCTTCCTGTTGAAGAGCGCAAAAAGGCCCAGCGCCGATTCTGGAACAGCAAAGATCCCGCCCCGCTGACGCCTGCCAATGAGCGCTTGATTGAGCATTATCGCCGGGTGGCCTACGCGCGTGCATCTTTTTCCGAAGGTGCATTTCCCTTTGATGATCGCGGCGAAATATACGTTCGGTTGGGGCCGCCCGATCACATCAGCCGGTTTGACGATATTCAAGCCGAACTGGATGCGCAATTGTTGCTGGCGCGCGAGCGTTTTGCGGCACGGTTGTTGCCGGGCTTGATCCCACCCGCTGGCCGACCCATTTTTCCCATTGACGGGCGGTGGGAATACTGGGTCTATGCCAATATTGACGAGGGAACAGAGTTCACTTTTGAAAATGAATTTTACGATGGGCGATATCGGTTTGCCGATATTCCGCTGCGGTCTTTTGGCGCAGGCCGCATTGGCGATCTGGTCAATGTGCACGGAGAAATGGTGATTCGCAATATTGCCGCCATAACACCTTCGTTATATCGGGCCGATTTTGCCGATTTGCCCATTGATTTTTATTATTATCCGGCTGGTTTTCGAGGGGACAATGACCAGACGAAACTGGAATTGTATCTGGGTTTGCCGGCTTCTGAAGTGGCCCGACTACCTGTCTCACAAGGCGATGCCCTCGTGGTGCTTGAACGCGGGGTGGTTCTTTACGATTCACTGTGGAACGAAGTGCATCGGGTCAATGACCGTTTGACGTTTCGCACACCCAGCGATCAACAAATTCAGGATGGCGCGTTTATTCCTGGGGTTATGCCAGTTGTTTTATCGGCGGGTCGATATTATATGTCGTTGCAGGTGCGCGATGTGATTTCGGGAAAGTCGCAGGTGTATCAGCAGGTCATTGAACTGGACAATTATGCGCGCGATGCCGAATTAAAGATGAGCGATATTGAACTGGCTTTTGTGGTGGCGCCCACACAACAGGAAGGGCAATTTGTCAAACGCGGGTTACGCGTGGTGCCCATGTCGTCAAAATCGTTTCGGCGCGATCAGAATGCCTATGTGTATTTTGAAATTTACAATTTGATGCGCGATGCGTTTGGACAAAGCCAGTATCGCGTGGAATATACTGTGCGATCCTATAAAGAGCGCGGTGTGCCAGCCAAAGTTTTGCACGGGTTGGGGCGATTGTTGCGATTGGTTGAAAAAGAGCAGCAGGTGGAAATTGCGTATGACCAGGTGGGACAAACAGAAGATGAAGTGGCCTATGTGGAATTGGATTTGCGCGAAACAGAGCCCGGTGAACAGCTCGTGTTTGTAACGGTGACAGACTTGCAAACAGAACAGTCCAAAAGCAAGCAGATTCGGTTCAAGATTGTGCCTTAGAGTTCATCCATGGAAAATTTTACGGTTTTGCGAATCAGCGAACCAGCGGGTGCGCGAAGCGCAGGTTCCCGAAGGGAACGCACCGAAGGTGCCCCGCTGAACACGAGCAAAGCGAGTCATCAGCGAATCGCCCATTCGTCTAAAGGAAGTTTATGGTTGATTTTTCAATGATTCCCAAAGTGGATCGCGTGCTGGAAGAAGTGGCCATGTTGCCGTTAAAAGTGCAGTGTGACGGGCCATTTTTGACGGATCTGGTGCGGGAAACGGTGGATCATTTGCGCGAGGTGATGCGGCAAGGGGAGCAGGTGGGAGATTCGCGAGAGGCGTTAACCGCATGGGTGATTGGCATGGTTTCTCAAAAATTGGCCGATCAATTTGCGCCAAATTTAAAACGCGTGATCAATGCCACTGGGATTGTTCTGCACACCAATCTCGGGCGTGCCCCTTTGCCTGAGGTTGCCATTCATGAAATTGTGCAAATTGCCGGGCGTTACAACAATCTGGAATACGATTTGAACAGTGGGCAACGCGGGTCTCGCACCACACTGGTTGAAGAGTTGTTTTGTGAATTGACAGGCGCTGAAGCTGTTGCGGTAGTCAATAACAATGCCGCGGCGGTTTTACTGACATTGAATACCTTATCGCACGGGAAAGAGGCTATTGTTTCGCGAGGGCAATTGGTTGAAATTGGTGGATCGTTTCGCATTCCCGACATCATGTCGCGCAGCGGTGCACACCTGGTCGAAGTGGGCACAACCAACCGCACCCATTTAAAAGATTATGAAC
>CAXNEV010000447.1:0-3394 GCA_964200925.1 Candidatus Latescibacterota bacterium
AGGGTGGATTTATTCCCGGTATACGCCCTGGCAAAAAAACGGCAGAGTTTATTGATCGAGTTTTGACGCGCATCAATTTGCCGGGGGCTGCCTTTTTGGCTTTTGTTGCGGTATCCCCATTTTTTATTATCAATATGCTGGGTGTGCATCCGGGTATCGAGCGGGTTTTCGGTGGTACCGGCATTCTCATTATGGTGGGTGTGGCGCTTGACACTTTGCAGCAAATTGAATCGCATTTGTTGATGCGCCATTACGATGGATTCATGAAAAAAGTCCGGATAAAAGGGCGTCGGGGTTAGGCGCTCTCTTTCGTTGGAGAGTATGAATGAAAGTATTATCATCAGTTAGACGTCGATGCAATCACTGCATTATCATTCGCCGCCGTGGCGTTGTTCGTGTAATATGTAAGGTCAACCCCCGCCATAAGCAGCGTCAGGGTTAAACAAGGAGAAGCGATCGCAATGGCTCGTATCGCAGGTGTGGATATTCCTCGGGAAAAACGCGTAGAAGTTGCGTTGACCTATATTTTTGGGATTGGCCCGAGCACGTCCAGAAAAATCTTAGAACAAACACAGGTTTTGCCCGATACCCGTGTTGAGAAATTGACAGAAGAAGAAGTGGCCAAATTGCGCTCGGTCATTGAAGGGGAATACAAAGTTGAAGGCAATTTGCGCAGTGAAATTGCCTTGAATATCAAGCGTTTAATGGATATTGGGTCATATCGCGGTCTTCGGTGGCGCAGAGGGTTGCCCGTTCGGGGACAGCGCACGCGCACCAATGCACGCACGCGCAAAGGCCCCAAAAAGGGGCAGATCCGCAAAAAAACCAAAACCTGATCTCAAAAAGACCCAATAGCTCAAGACTTTTAGCAGAAGGAGGAGTCGTTTGCCCCCCAGAAAAGAAGGAGCCAGACGACGAAGCAAACGCGTCGATGCCAATGGTGTTGCACACGTCAATGCCAGTTTTAACAATACGATTGTTACCTTAACCGACCGAGAAGGAGAAGTCATTTCCTGGTCTTCAACAGGAAAAGTCGGTTTTAAAGGTTCTAAAAAAAGTACGCCTTATGCTGCACAAATGGCAGCATCCGATGCTGCTCGTGTAGCCATGTCCATGGGACTTCGCCGTGTTGAAGTGTGGGTGAAAGGTCCTGGTGTAGGGCGCGAAGCAGCGGTGCGTTCATTGCAAGGTGCCGGATTGGAAATTTCGGCCATTAAAGATGTGACACCAATTCCACACAACGGATGTCGTCCGCCGAAGCGGCGTCGGGTTTAAAAGGGATTGTTTTTTGGTTTATCGATTTTTAGGAGAGTAATTGAATGGCGAGGTACACTGGCCCAAATTGCAAATTATGTCGTCGAGAAGGGATGAAGTTGTTTATTAAAGGCACGCGTTGCCATATGGACAAGTGCTCTTTTGATCGTCGCAGTTATGCTCCGGGGATGCACGGACAAAATGTGCGGCGCAAACCTTCTGAATATTCCCTGCAGTTGCGCGAAAAACAAAAAACAAAGCGCATTTATGGCGTTCTTGAAAATCAATTCCGAACCTATTATAAAAAATCGGCTCGGAAAAAGGGTGTAACTGGTGAACTGTTGTTGCAGATGTTGGAATGCCGTCTTGACAACATTGTTTATCGACTGGGGTTTGCCTCTTCCCGAAAATCAGCTCGTCAACTTGTGCGCCATCGCCATATAACGGTCAAAGGAAATGTTGTTGATATTCCTTCTTATCAGGTTTTGCCTGGGGCTGTGGTGCAAATTCGCGACAAAAGTCGGCAATTGCAGTCGATTCACGATTCGCTCAAGCGCCTGGGCGAGGGTCGGCAAGCTCCCTGGCTTTCTGTTGATAAAGTCAATTTGAGCGGTACGCTCCTGGAATATCCCAAACGCGAAGATATTCCCACACCCGTTGAAGAACAGCTCATTGTTGAGCTTTACTCCAAGTAATCCGACGTTTTGTTGCACAAACCGGGTTTTTGCACGAGGAGCGTTTTTATATGAAATTGAAAAATTTTCAAATGCCCAGATCGGTTCAGATCGACGAGGAGACCTTAACCGGGACTTATGGGCAGTTTACTGTGCAACCGCTGGAGCGTGGTTTTGGAACCACCATTGGAAATGCGTTGCGACGAGTATTGTTATCATCCATTGAAGGGGCTGCCATTAAAGCTGTTAAGATTGAGGGTGTTCAACACGAATTTACAATTGTGGAAGGCATGGTAGAAGACGTTACCGAGATTGTGCTCAATCTTAAAGAGGTGTTTATTCGGGTGCATTCTGATGAAGACAAAGTGTTGAGAATCAAAAAAGAGGGCCCCTGTGAATTAAAAGCGGGTGATCTGGCTGTTGATGCCGATGTGGAAATATTGAATCCAGAACAGCATGTGGCCACACTTGACAAAGATGGCCTGTTAGAAATGGAATTTACAGTGGGCAAAGGCCGAGGATATGTACTTGCCACCGAGGCCAATAAAACGTCGGATCTGTCCATGGGGACTATTATGTTGGATTCGGCATTTTCTCCTGTTCGCAAAGTGCATTATGAAATTGACAATGCCCGTGTGGGGCAACAAACAGATTACGATAGATTGACCCTTGAGGTCTGGACTAATGGCGTGGTAACACCAGATGATGCTGTTTCTCATGCCGCCAAAATCTTAAAAGATCACCTGGAGTTATTTATCAATTTTGAAGAAGAACCTGAAGAAGAACACGAAGAAATAGTAGATGAAGAAACCCGCCGCATTGCCAATTTGTTGAAGATGCAGGTGGATGAATTGGAATTGTCTGTGCGTTCGGCCAATTGTTTAAAAGCTGCCAATATTGTTACATTGGAAGATCTTGTGCAACGCACGGAAACCGAGATGCTTAAGTTTCGAAATTTTGGGCGAAAATCATTAAATGAACTCAACGCCATTCTGGAAACTTTGGGATTGGCATTTGGTATGGATGTGGGCAAGTATAGCGACATTGCCACCAAGACTGAGCAAGCAGCAGTTTTGGACGAAGAATTATAGTGAGGACTTTTCATGAGGCATGCAAAAAGAGGGCGCAAACTCGGGCGTACAACAAGCCATAAAAGGGCTATGCTCAACAATATGGCCACTTCGCTGTTTCAGCATGGCGCGGTGCGCACAACCTTGCCAAAGGCCAAAGAGTTGCGCAGTATGGCTGAACGGCTCATTACTTTTGCCAAGCGGGGCGATCTGCACGCACGCCGGCAGGTATTGCGCCGCATTCAAAACAAAGTGGTGGTATCCAAGCTCTTTGACGAAATTGGCCCTTCCTATTCTGAGCGCCAGGGAGGGTATACGCGCGTTTTAAAAATTGGACCGCGCCGGGGTGACAGCACGGAAATTTGTTTGATTGAACTGGTCGGCAAAGAAACCCTC
>CAXNEV010000448.1:0-3383 GCA_964200925.1 Candidatus Latescibacterota bacterium
CGGATGTTTCCAATTGAACAGCGGCACTTCCAGATTGAATAATATACAAACCAACCCCTGGCGCCCCTTGTTGCACGATAATTTCTCTGGGCAAATACGTTCTGATATGCAACATCTCGGCTATCTTGTGGAGGTCTTGAGCTGTTAGATCGGCAAAAATTTCAATGCCCGATAACATCTGGAAAATATCGCGCTCGGGCTTGCGCACAGATTGCATATCCCATTCTTCATCCACAACAAATTGCGAAGGTTTTAAATCAGCCATAATTCCCCCTTGCCGTTTAAACAGAAACCCCAAAACCAGTGTAATATGAACAAAAAAAAGCGGCGGGGCAAGTCCTCATCACATTGAGAAAAACCCCACCGCAAAAATGCCAGTTTTTTCACCGTTAAACAGGTTGTGCCAAACTCGATTTATAACACATGCGCTGTGCCCCACAGTTCCCCGGACAAACATACCCATCGTCGGGGCCAAATACAGCCATCGTGCGCAAACACCAATAACCCGTCTCCGACACATTTTCGGTCAAATACGTGGCCGGAGGGTCATTGGAAATGTAATACCGCTTGGTGCGCAAATTCAAACAGAAATCGAGCTTTGCACCCGGTTGTATTGTGTTTTCAGCCATAGTGATATCCTCATCCTCAAATGGGCAACCAACCCATTGTTTTTTTACACTATACCCATGACGGCACGTTTCACCATTGTTTTGCCCAAAGACACCTTAAATGCATTATCCCGAAGCGGTTTGGCTTCTTTAAACGCCACATCGGCAAATGCCGCCACGCGGTCTTCTGTGAGCCGCTGCCCGACCAAAGCCGCAGCATCAACCAGCCAGGGTTTGGGCGCAACCCCTCCCAAAGCCACACGCGCCGACCGGCAAATGCCACCATCAACCAGAACGGCAACAGCCGCTGCCGCCAATGCAAAATCCATGGTGCCTTTTTCTTTAAACTTGACATACGCGCTTTTGGTGCCCGATTTGGGTTTGGGCACAAACACTTCTGTGACCACCTCATTGGGCTGCAAAACCGTTTCCTGATACAAATTGTCAATGGGCAACACAAAAAAATCTTCAACAGGCATTTTGCGTTCACCCTGAGGCCCTAACACCACCACCTGAGCATTTAGAGCAATCAAGGCCGGTGCTGTATCCGAAGGATGTACAATGTGGCATGGCCCTGCGCCCATCACGGCATGATATTTGTTGTCTCCTTCAACGGCAAAACACTGATGGCCGCCCTTTTTTAAACAGTGAAATTCTTCGCCCCGATAATACCAGCATCGGGGGCGCAGACACAAATTGCCACCAAATGTGCCCACATTGCGAATTTGAAGCGAGGCCACCGATTCTGCCGCTTGTGCCAATGCGGTATAAGACTTTGTTATTTCTGCATCGCCAACAATTTCAGACAACGTGGTGGTTGCCCCAATACGCACACCGTCTTTTCCGTGTTTGATGTATTGCAAATCGAGGGCTTTAATATTCACCAGGCGGTCGGGTGCAATCAACTGATCTTTTAACTCGCCCAACAGGTCAATGCCACCCGCAATAATAACCGATTTGCGGTCGCGTTTGCCACCAAGCAGCTTGGGCACTTCCTGCAGGCTCGATGGATTCACATATTCAAAAGCATTCACAATCCAACCTCCTTTAACTCCGAGCCTGTGCTTTTGCCATAGCGTTTAAAACTTTGTCAGGTGTCATTGGAAATTCGCGAATGCGCACACCAAGGGCGTTATAAACCGCATTGGCCAGCGCCCCTGCCGTTGGAATGGTTGTGGGTTCGCCCAAACCGATTACCCCGCGTTCGGGCATATCCATCAAAATCGACACAATTTCGGGCATTTCCATGGCCCCGGCAATTTTATAGGCCTCAAAATTGGGGTTCACCATGGCACCGGTTTGCGCATCCAGAATCCGGTCTTCCAATAAAGCATAACTCAACCCGCCAATCACCCCGCCATTGACCTGGCTTTCGGCTGTCAATCGGTTCACCACCAGCCCGCAGTCATTCACCGCCACAATTTTAATGGGGCGAATGCGGCCCGTTTCAACATCTACTTCCACTTCGGCAAAATGTACACCGGCCACACCCGAACCGTGATACCCATCATCGCGATTGCTCGTCACCACCACATCCCCGGTTAACTGAGCCGTTACTTCCGACCAGGCCATTTTTTTGCCGCCCCCGGTTATGTGACCGTCGGCTACCACCAGTTCTGCGGCTTCCACGCCAAATAATGGGGCCACTTGTGACAACAGTTGTTCTTTGGCCTTTCGCGCCGCCGTTTTGGCCGCAGGCACCGTTGATGGGGCTGTGCTGCTTCCCCCACTGGCGTTGCCTGGTGGAAATGTGGAATCGCCAATGTGCGCCTGAACCTGTGCCATAGACAACCCCAGTTCTTCAGCCACAGTCATCGCCAGAATGGTTCGGGTGCCCGTGCCAATGTCCTGAACGGCACATTTGGCATCGACTGTGCCGTCGGTGTGAATGCTCACTTCCACATAACTGCGGGTGCTTCCGCCCCCGCCCCATTCCCCACATCCCATGCCCATGCCGCGTTTGACCGGCCCCTTATCGGATCCGGCAAGTTTGTTGCGGCGTTCCCAACCAATGGCCTGGGCCCCCAATTCGTATTGTTTCAAACGAATGTCGTTTTGTGACGAATTGTTGGCCTTGCGAAAATCCAGCGGATCTATTCCCAGTGCTTCGGCCAGTTCATCCATAGCCGAATCCATGGCAAATGCCGCCTGGGGATGGCCCGGTGCGCGCATGGCCCGTGAACCGCCCCCATTGGTGTGTACATCTTTCAGTTCGACCTTGGTATTGGGCACGCGAAACACATAGGGCAAGGGAATGTTGCCAATACCTCCCACCCCTCCTGTGCCATAAGTCTGTGAATGAAACGCCGTCAATTTGCCATCTTTGGTGGCCCCCATCTTAATCGTCATCACCGCCGAAGGTCGGTTGCCCACCGCCAGGTGCTCCTCTTTGCGATCCAGCATCAATTTCACCGGTGCCCCCGCCTTGCGGGCCAGTTCGGCAGCAGCCCGCATTTCAGCCCCGCCGCCGAGTTTGCTGCCAAACCCCCCTCCCATGTACTGGCAAATCACGCGCACTTTGTCCACGGGCATTTCAAAATACTTGGCCAAATCGTCGCGCACGCCCACCACGGCCTGGGTCGAACACCACGCCGTAAGCTGATCGCCATTCCACTGGACAACCGAGCCATGCGTTTCCAGTGACGAGTGGGTTTGTACTGGCACGCGATAGGTTTGTTCAATCACCGCTGCGGCTTCGGCAAATCCGGCCACAATATCGCCGCGTTCACTCTGCCTGTTTTCGGGCACTTCCACATTGCCTTGCGGGTGAATCTG
>CAXNEV010000449.1:0-3375 GCA_964200925.1 Candidatus Latescibacterota bacterium
CGCATTTGGCGCAAAAGCCGCATCTGTTTCGAAAATCCCATCTGACCTCTAACTGCTGAGTTGGCGAATGCAGACTGATTTCCCTCTTTTTCCCGAACAGGCTTCAAGTTATGCGCATCAGGTGGATGCGCTGTATTTTGCAACTGTGGCGCTGTGTTTGTTTTTTGCAACATTGGTGACCGTCCTGGTTGTTGTTTTTGCCATAAAATATCGCCGCAAATCGCCCGATGAGGTGCCGCGTCAAATTGCCGGGCATCTTGGTTTAGAACTTTTCTGGACGGCGATTCCGCTGGTTTTGGCCATGGGCATGTTTGTTTGGGCCACAGTGGTTTATTTTCATCTGGTGACCCCTCCCACAAATACTCTGGAAATGTATGTGGTGGGCAAACAATGGATGTGGAAGCTGCAACACCCGGAAGGCAAACGGGAAATTAATGAATTGCATGTGCCTTTGGGACAGCCTGTGCGTTTAACCATGACGTCGGAAGATGTGATTCACAGTTTTTACATTCCGGCATTTCGCATCAAAAAAGACGTGTTGCCTGGTCGTTATACATCGTTGTGGTTTGAACCGACAAAGGTGGGGCAATACCATTTGTTTTGTGCCGAATATTGCGGTACGGAACATTCGCGCATGATCGGCTTGGTGCATGTGATGGAACCCAAAGATTATGAAAATTGGTTGACTGGCGGAGTTGCAAATGAGCCTATGGAAGTGGCTGGTCAACGTTTATTTGAACAGTACGCCTGCCATACCTGCCACAAAATGGATGGTCAGGGCCGAGGCCCTTCACTGATTGGGGTTTTTGGCAAGTCTGTGGCTTTGCAAAACGGCAGTTCGGTTGTGGTGAACGAAGCATATATACGAGAATCTGTTCTGACACCTGCCGCCAAAGTCGTGGCTGGTTATCAACCCATTATGCCGACATTTAAAGGGCAGGTCAGCGAAGAAGGCATTATGCAGTTGATTGCTTATATTAAGTCGCTAAAGTCTGTGAACTAACAAGTCTGGAGCAAAGTGCCATGGCAATTGCAGAACACGGGGCCATTGAAGCGGCCGGGGCAACAGAAACAAATTATTTGAACAACGGTTATGGTCTAAAATCGTGGTTATTGACCAAAGATCACAAGCGCATTGCCGTTTTGTACATGATTTCAATTTCGATTTTTTTCGCCATTGGCGGAGTATTTGCCGGATTGATTCGATTGGAATTGCTGACACCACAAGGCGATCTGGCACATTCGGATACATACAACAAACTGTTTTCCATGCACGGCATCATCATGATCTTTTTCTTTCTGGTGCCATCTATTCCGGCAACGCTGGGCAATTTTTTATTGCCCATCATGATCGGTGCCAAAGATCTGGCTTTTCCGCGCATTAATCTGTTGAGCTGGTATGTGTACGTCGCCGCAGGCATTTTGGGCACGGTTGCAGTAATTGGCGGCGGGGTTGATACCGGCTGGACATTTTATACGCCTTATAGCAGCACGTATTCCAATTCCAATGTGCTGATTGTCGGTTTTGCGGCTTTTCTGGCAGGGTTTTCATCAATTTTGACAGGGCTGAATTTTGTCGTGACCGTTCACACGATGCGCGCACCCGGTATGACGTGGTTTCGGTTGCCGCTGTTTGTGTGGGCCCATTATGCAACCAGTTTGATTATGTTATTGGGCACACCTGTTATTGCCATTACACTGGTGTTGCTGATGCTGGAACGCGCTTTTGGATTTGGCTTTTTCGATCCGCGCTTGGGTGGTGATCCCGTGTTGTTTCAGCACCTATTCTGGTTTTACTCTCATCCGGCTGTTTATATCATGATTTTGCCGTCGATGGGTGTGATGAGTGAAATGGTGGCATGTATTTCCCGCAAACGGGTATTTGGATATGAATTTGTGGCCTTTTCCAGTGTGGCCATCGCCATTTTGGGATTCCTGGTATGGGGCCACCACATGTTTGTGAGCGGCCAATCCACGTATGCCGGAATGGTTTTTTCGGTCATTACTTTTTTGGTGGCTGTGCCGTCGGCCATTAAAACGTTTAATTGGGCCGCAACCATGTATAAAGGGTCGATTGTTTATACGACCCCCATGTTTTATGTCATGAGTTATTTTGGGCTGTTTTTGATTGGTGGGTTGACGGGGCTTTTTCTGTCGAATATGGGTTTGGATATTCATTTGCACGATACGTATTTTGTCGTGGCGCATTTTCACTATATCATGGTGGGTGGACAAGTGGTGGGGTATTTGGGCGGCATGCACTTCTGGTGGCCCAAAATTACCGGCAAAAAGTACCCTGAATTATTGGCCAAGATCGCTGCCTGTATGGTATTTCTTGGATTTAATTTGACGTTTTTCCCACAGTTTATTCTGGGTTATATGGGCATGCCCCGGCGCTATCATGTCTATCCCGATGAATTTCAAATTTTGAATGTGGCTTCCACGCTTGGGGCTTCGGTTCTGGCAATTGGATATCTGTTACCCGCCATTTATCTCATCTGGTCGTTGATAAAAGGTCCAAAATCCGAACAAAATCCTTGGGGTGCCAAAGGGTTAGAATGGGAAAAAGCCGCATCTCCCCCCACGACGTTTAATTTTGACAAAACCCCGGTTGTCACCGAAGAAGCTTATGCGTATGGACCGATCGAGGAGCACTAATGGCTGAACATGTTGATGATCACCACGGGCACCCTCATGGGTTGGCCCATCAATTTGAAGACATGCCCCAGCAGAAAGAATCGGCTCTGCTGGGCATGTGGAGTTTTCTGGTTACAGAAATTTTGTTTTTTGGCGGTTATTTTGCCACTTATCTGTATTACCGGTCTCAGTATCCACTCGCTTTTTACGAAGGCAGCCATGAGCTGGATATTTTGTTGGGGGGCATCAATACCGTCATTCTGATTTTCAGCAGTTTTACCATGGCCATGGCTGTGCATAAGTCGCATAGTGGGGACAAAAATGGCATTTTGATGTTTTTGGCGTTCACGCTCATTTTGGGCACGGCCTTTTTGGTGATTAAATATTTTGAATATATGGCAAAAATCGAACACGGTCTGGTTCCGGGGTTGGTCTGGCATCCTCATGGGGATCATTCTCCCAATCTGGCGCTTTATTTTTCGCTTTATTTTGGCATGACGGGCATGCACGCGCTTCACATGATTATTGGTGCCGGGTTGCTCATTTGGCTCATGGTCAAAACCGCGCGGGGTACTTATACTGCAGAATACAATGCACCGATTGAAATTTTTGGCCTTTACTGGCACTTTGTTGACATCGTCTGGATTTTCCTGTTTCCACTGCTTTATCTCCTGGGGCGTCATTGATGTCTGATCATCACAATTCTCCGACTATAGGCATTTACCTCACTGTTTTTAT
>CAXNEV010000450.1:0-3371 GCA_964200925.1 Candidatus Latescibacterota bacterium
GTATGCACCAGATCGAGCAACTCGCGATCGTCGGCCACCCACTCGGGAATCTCTACACGGCCAATTTCCCACCCCGTATGCACATAAAAAAAACAGATGCGATGCGGGCCATAATCTTCTAAAACTTTTGATGCACTGCGAAAAATTCCACTGCGTTCGCCGCGCTGCAACTTGCGCGCATACAACATATCATCAGTCACCCCGGCAATCGGTTCACACGGAATGGGTTCTGGCGCTTCACCGTTTAAGCCCAATAGCGCCTGGGTCTCTGCCGCTTTCCACGGGCACTTGTCACAATCGGGCGGGCGCTCTGGGCACAGGCCCACGCGCAAGCTGTTGACCACATCGGCACTGCCCGGATCGCTGATATATCCGGCAATGGGCACATGCAACTCGCGCAACCGTTCAAACCCTTTTAAGGTGGCCTGCAATGTTTCATGCCGAAAATCGTAGGGTTTGCCCTCAAGCATCCACAAAATTAGCGTGCCATCGGTTAAACCCACCGTGATACGGCCATCTGCTTTGGCCTGTGCAGATAAATCAACCACCTTGTCCAATTCCATCGCGTTTCGCTTCACACCCACCACGTCGCGCGTCACGGGAATGCGTTTGCCAGCCCATTCCTGATACAAATCGTTTTCGCGATAAAACAACGAGGGTTCACTGGACAAAATGGGGCGCTCACCCGATCCATAATGAATCACCACATATCCAATATTGATCAAATAACAATTGGCCACCTCGTGTCGGTCGGGAAAAATTTGTGACCCATCGGCCGCAATCACCGTAACCTGCGCCGGTCGTTCGGGCCTTGGGCATGCCTCAATCAAAGGCCCAGCAGGGCGAGCCACCAGCCACGATGTGCGACTTCGGGCAATCTTTGTTGCCAGCATTTCCCAGGGAACCTCCCAGCGATCCATCTCTGACAATGCCAGATCAATGCGGGCCAAAAAATCGTCTTGCATGGTTTTGGCATCCACAGCCATGCGATCAATTTGCCGTTTCAGCGCACCAAAATCGAGCATTGCAAACTCCATTTCGCCATGTGCACACCACACAGTGTCACACCCCGAACCCAAAGACCGGAGGATTTTTTTCACCTCCTCCAGGCTATCGGTTCACCTGTCACATTTTTTTACTTGTTTAACTTTGCACTCTGAACTCCGCACTTTGCACTTAAATAATCGACTCATAATAAAACTGTCGCCCGCCGCCTTCCACACTGCCATCGCGCACCCGACACACCAACCCCATTTTTTGCAGAGCGTTAAGCCGATTACAGGCGATATTGATATTTTTGCGCAACGCCTGTGCAAATTCTGATGACGTGCCTTTTTTCTTTTCCAACACGACATTTAGTGCTTCGCGAATAGGGGTTTTTAAAGTGCCCAGAACCGCAATGGTATCATCTTCATTTTTAAACAAAGCCGCCAGATCGCGCAGTTTTAAAACCGCTTCAAACGTTTCTCGCACCGAGGCATTGGCATGTTGGATAAATGCAAATCGATTGCCCAGTTCACCACTGCCAATGCGCATTAACAACTTGGACAAAAATTCATCGGCACAGGAAATATCGATAAAAGAAACATGGGAAAAATCCAGAGGTGTCACCGCATCTGAATCTGCCACCCGCATATGGGCCATTAATTGATCCAGCAATTTTTCACCGCGTTCTCGGCCACTTAAAATGCCATTGGGTGCATCAAATACAAAGGGAGGGATCTGATTCATGCGCGACTGCTCCAACGAGGAAGATCAGTGGGATAGACTGGGGGAATGACAGGAAAAAAGCACAAGATAGAACAACAACTGAACAGAGAAGCCCACCGGGGAAAGGACAATTCGTGTTTTTTATTTTAATAAAATTCCATTAAACTGATAAAACTTAAAAAATGGATGACTATATGTCAAGCATTTTCTTATAGTTGAGTACTATTTTTAGTGCTCCGACAAGCACATGTCTGCCCAATCTGTTTGGTTTTAAACGATCCAGCATTGCAGAATACTTCTGGCCATGTTATGTTTCATAAAACAATATTCACAACACACCACTGGCAAATCTTTCAGGCAAAAATATGCGCATTGTCGATCTGGATGCCAGCGCATCAAAAAATTTACATTCCTGATCCGAAATCTTGTGTGGAGAAATTGCTTTGTCCCCTGCCCATTCGTCAGATCCAGATCGTTTATCAAAAATGGATGATCCCGAGATCAACCGCTTTTTAGCCGAAAATGAAACGGATCTGGATTCCGTTAGAACACCCGAAACACATGTGCCTGTAGAACAGGCTGAACCTGTAGCACCAAAAGAAGAAACTTCCAAGCCCGATATAGCCTTTCAACAAAATGTTGAGATCGAGGCCCAATCGCGCAAAACCATAGAACTCAAGGTGTCAGATGACGGCCTGCAGGTTCAGGCAAAAGGGATTTTTCCTGAAACGCAAATAAAAGACGTTCAGGCAGCGCTGGACAATCAGAACATTGTGGCGGGGTTACTGGTTAAAGAAGTTCAAACTGCCATTCAAAAGGCACAAAATACCGGTAAACCCGTTCTGGATGTGGTGGTTTGCAAGGGCATGCCTGCCAAACCAGCGGGCTCGCCCCAACTGGTTTATCATTTGCCCAAAGACCTGACCAGCGTTCCAAATCTTCAAAAAATCAAAGGGTTCCAAAACATTTCAGATCCAGATGTTTTACAAGAAGCGGTGGATTGTATGGGAATGGCCTGGTGGGTGAATGCCGGAGAAATTCTGGCAGAAAAATCAACCCCTCCTGGCATTGCGGGAATAGATGTATATGGCAACCTCCTGCCCCCCTCAGAAACAGAATCTTTGCCTTCTTCACATTGGCCAGATGCTGGTTTTGGAGTGGAATGGATCGAAAATAACACGCATTATGCTGCACAAATATGTGGTTATGCCGGGCTTTTGGACAATCAATTGACGGTTTTGCCGGCTGTGTGGGTTCCCTCCGATGCCATGTCAGCCTTTTTTTTGCACCTTCCCCACCAGAACGAATCTGTTTTTCCGAATATTGATACCCTAACAAATATGCTTATAAGAGCAGGTGTTGTGTATGGAGTAATTAAAAAAGCATTAAATACCCTGATCGCGAAAGTTCATACAGGGGCTTTAGAAGGGGTGTTGTTTCTGGTTGCAAAAGGAAAACAGCCCGAAATGCCACCCAATGCCCAACCGACTTTCCACTTTGTTCACGAGCCCCAAATTGGGGCATTGCAGGCCGATGGATCCATTAATTTTAAAGAGCAAAACCGGTTTCCTTCAGTGCGCAAAGACGCTTTGTTAGCAGAATATTGCCCACCTGAAGCCGGCATTTCTGGCACAAATATATATGGTCAAACCGTGGCTCCC
>CAXNEV010000451.1:0-3370 GCA_964200925.1 Candidatus Latescibacterota bacterium
ATTCAAAATACGACACCGTGACCCCGCCGGCATTGGCTAAAATATCGGGAATGACAACCACACCGCGTTCATACAAAATGCGGTCTGCCTCAAGAGTGGTTGGGCCATTTGCGCCTTCTGCGATGATCTTTGCACGAATCGATGCGGCATTTTCAGATGTGATTTCATTACCCAGCGCAGCCGGAATCAACACATCACAATCCACGCCCAACAACTCGGCATGGTTAATGGCATCGGCATGGGCAAATCCTTTCACTTCTCCCGATTCACGTTTGTGTGCCATAACGGCCTTGATATCCAAACCCTTGGCATTGTAAATGCCGCCGCGAGAATCGCTCACCGCCACCACAATTGCCCCTTCTTGCGCAATGAGCCGCGCGGCAATGCCCCCCACGTTGCCAAAGCCCTGAACGGCCACGCGCATCCCTTCAATAGACCGGTTCATGCGTTTCAGGGCTTCGATCACCGTAAACATACACCCGCGCCCCGTGGCTTCTTCCCGCCCGCGAGACCCTCCCAGTGGAATGGGTTTGCCGGTGACCACGCTGGGCACCGAATGGCCCACACTCATGCTATAGGTATCCATAATCCAGGCCATGGTCTGCGCATTGGTATTCACATCGGGTGCGGGAATGTCTTTATTTGGGCCAATGATAATCATCAATTCCGAAGTCAACCGGCGCGTCAACCGTTCCAGCTCACCCATCGACATATCGCGCGGATTGCAGATCACACCGCCTTTGGCACCTCCAAATGGAATATCCATCAACGCACATTTCCACGTCATCCACATCGCCAGTGCCGACACTTCATCTAAGGTCACTTCGGGATGATATCGAATGCCCCCTTTTGCCGGACCGCGAAACACATTGTGATGCACGCGATATCCCATAAATACGCGCACCTGTCCGGTGTCCATTTTAACGGGAACAGACACGCTTAATGCACGACGGGGATACCGCAAACGCTCGTGGATAGACGAATCGAGTTTTAACCTTTTGGCCACCTGATCCAGTTGCTGTTGCGCCATGACAAACGGATTCACCGCACCCCTTAACCCTTCCATAAAGCCTCCTGTTATATAGAAAAACAAGGGATTATCATTGCCATTCCCTTATCCACAACAATACCCCACAGAAGGGTGTGCATGCAATAAATCCAAAAAAAATTTACGGCACAATGGCCGCGGCCAATCCCGTAAAATCCGCCACCGTCACATCGGCCCTGTAAGGCGTATCTTCATAGGGCAAATCATATCGGTTCACAAAAGCCCCGCGCATGCCACCAGCGCGCGCACCCACCACGTCAAACGAATTGGCCGACACCATCATACATTCGCCAACTTCCAACCCAAGCATTTGTGCCGCACGGCGATACACCGCCGGATGGGGTTTAAACGCACCCATTGTCGTCACCGAAATCACCGCATCAAATTCCCAGCGGATGCGATTTTTAACCAGGTGATCCAGAAAGTCTGGATCACCATTGGACAGCGCCACCAATTGATAGCGGTCTTTCAATTTTTCCAATCCCATGCGCACCTCCGGAAAAGGCGACAGGTCATCCCAGCATGTCATAAACACCCGCACCTCATCTGCCGACATCTCAATCTTGTTCATGCCCAACACATACACAAATGCCCGGCGCACCGTTTCCAGATACCCGCTATGCCCCAGCATCATCAGCGTATCCTGAAATTGCTCAAGCCTCTGCCGATACCGCCATTGTTCCCAGAATTGTTCTGTTGTCACACGGGCTTTTTTTTCCTCCAACATTTTGCCGATAAACGGCTTCAAACTGCCGCCCAAATCCAGCACTGTGCCAAACACATCAAAAGTCAAGGCTTTCACCTGCGGAAAGGTTGCCATCAAAATCCTCCCTTAAAAAATAACCGCTGTTCTTGCCACAAGAAAATCATCCTCGCGCCGAATCCGAATGGCAAACGGCGCGCTGTTTATGGCAAGTGCCAGATCGCGATCTTGCGCATAAAAATGCGGCTTGTTCGGATCGCCAAATTTTTGCGATTCTTGCCCCGCCAAAACCAACGACCGGACAGACGATTCATCTGGTTTCCGTCCTTGCAACAAATTCCGCAAATACAGCGCACACTGTTCATCTTCATCGGTGCGCTCCTGTCCGGCCCAGCCCATGGCAACCAGCGTAACCCCATCGGGTTTTAATTTTAAAATCGCATCCACCGTCGCCTGGGCAACGGCAAGCGAACCGCCGTAAATCACATCGGCCTTCACCGCTGCCGTAACACCCACTGTGCCGGCGCGTGTGGAATGAATCAGCGTTTTGCCTGTTAAATCGGCCTGGCTCAATTCATAGGGTGAATTGTTAAAATCAAACCCCTCAGGCCGTTTGCCTTCCACTTCCCCCACGCACAAATCTCCTACGCCAGAATCGCGCAGGGCAAGTGCTTCATCAATTTCGGCCACCAGCACAATTTTTTCCACACCGCGTTGAAAAGCAATCGCCTCTGTTGTAAAGGCCCGATACACATCAATAATCACCACCGTGCCTTCTGCACATTGTGCCCCCTCCAGCAAACTTGCCAACCGAATCTCCATCTCCGCTCCCCAATGCAGAAAATTCAAACCTCAATATAAATCGCGCCATTTTCAACCGTGACCGGATACATCCGCAACCGGCGTTTATCGGCCAGGGCTTTGCCAGTCATCAGGTCAAATTCCCACCCATGCCAGGGGCAGGCCAAAATATCGGTATCAATAACAGGTAGGATATCACCCATATGTCCTCCAAAATAAAATCGTTTGGCCGTCAACACAAAATCGCATATTTTCAAATTTGTGCTGTTTTTGATTGTTTGTTCGGGATGTGTTCAATCAACCCATCGCCCATGTCCGTATCAAAGATTCTCTTTTCCTTTTTTTCGAAACAGTATAAACGGTTTCAATCCCACGATCAACGTTGATATGCGATCTTGCGAAAAACATTGGGATGTGGTATTTTGTTGCCAAACCATGCCTTTTCAGGTCTTTTGAATGGTGCATTTTGAATTTAACCATCGGTCTTTTTTATGCCAGAATCTAACACTTCCACTGACCCAAAAAAATTCCACGTTCTTGTGGTGGATGATGAACCCGGCGTACGAGATATCATCAAGGAATTTATTGCCTATGAAGGGTATCAGGCCACAGCCGCCAGTGGGGGGCAAGAGGCGCTTCAAGTACTGGAGCAAAACCAGATTGACCTGGTCATCACCGACCTGATGATGCCTGAGATGAATGGCTGGCAACTGCTCAAAATCATCAAGAAGCGCTTTCCCCATATGTCAGTTGTGGTGCTCACCGGGTATATCTCTGATGAAGGTGAGAAAATGCTCACCAACAGCCAAATTGATGGT
>CAXNEV010000452.1:0-3356 GCA_964200925.1 Candidatus Latescibacterota bacterium
ATCTTCCCAGGAGATTTTGGCTGCAGAAGCCATCATCAACACCCCGACCACAATCAATGCCGGTGCGGTGGCAAAAGTTGGAATGGCCTGAATGAGGGGTGTGAAAAACAAGGCACCCAAAAACAAAATACCCGTTACCACACTGGCAAAACCCGACCGCGCCCCGGCGGATATGCCCGAAGCACTTTCAATATAAGTGGTGACGGTTGAGGTTCCCATAACACTGCCTGCTATTGTGCCGATGGCGTCGGTCATGAGCGCGCGATTGGCGCGGGGCAACTGGCCTTTTGCATCCAAAAACCCCACGCGTTCAGACACGCCCACCAGCGTGCCCATGGTGTCAAACAGGTCGATAAATAAAAAGGCAAATACCAGTTCGATCAACCCCACATGAAAGGCTGTAGGCAAATTTTCAAAAGCCACGCCAAATAAATGGGCAGGCCACACCGGCATACTCACAATGCCCTCAGGCCAGGGTGATACCCCAACCAGCATGGCCAGCAATGACACGCCCAACACCCCGTATAAAATGGCGCCTCGAACATGGCGCACCACCATCACACCTGTGCCCATAACACCCAGTAAAGCCAGACCAACCGACCCGGTTTTTATTGTGCCCAATGAAACCAACGTGCCCGGATTATCAACGACAAGCCCGGCGTTTTTGAGACCGATAAATGCAATAAACAGCCCAATGCCAGAAGCGGCCGCCCGTTTTAAGGGTTCGGGCACAGCCGTAATCAACACGTCTCGCACCCGAAACAGGGTGAGCAAAAAAAACAACAGCCCAGAGGCCATCACCACACTCAGCGCCAGTGTCCAATGCACCCCCATGCCCAGCACCACGCTATATGTAAAGAAGGCATTTAACCCCATGCCCGGAGCCAGGGCAAATGGGTAATTGGCCAACAGCCCCATCATTATGGTGGACAATGCCGCTGAAAAACAGGTGGCAAATACCAGTTCGCCAAACAATTCCTGCCCCATGGCTTCCGACAACATACCCGGATTGACCGCCACAATATAGGCCATGGTCACAAAGGTTGTGATACCGCCCACAATCTCTGTGCGCATGTCGGTTTTTAACTCGTCAAATTTAAAAAACCGCGCAATCGCCTTCATATCCCCTCCTGTTTACTTCGCACTCTGAATGCTGCACTTTATTTTCCAAACACACTGGCAAAAACAAGAAAATCGCCAAACGCAACGCTGCCATCGCGATCCAGATCAAAACGCGTTTCAACGATGGGTGCCTGATAGGCTTGTGCAAACAACAGAAAATCGGCAAAAGCCACCCGGCCATCGCTGTCAAAATCGGCAGACCGTCCCGGATAACCGCCAAATTGCAACAGAGCCGCCAATGAGGCTTTGGTTATGCCTGTTACCAGTCTAAAATCGACATGGTCTAGGGTATCAAAGCTCATATTTAAATGCAATGCCGGATTGGATATATACTGGAAAATGCCCAGTGCGGGATACCCGTAATTCAGAAATGACTGATGGTCTGAACACTGGCAGCCTCGGGATGAAACAAACACCCGACCGCCAACGCCGTTAAAAGCCCGCACATCAGAATAATCACTTGCGGCTTGTGCCAGCACTTCTCCGTGCGACAAATAAGGGCTTGTGGTGTCAATCGTAAATGCGTTGGCAAGACTGGAAGCCTGTGTGCCAATGGCATCTATTTGCAACATCACAACAATATCATCACCCCGCGCACGGGCCGCCGCCGCATAATGTTCACTGCCAATCAATCCCAATTCTTCTGCTCCCCAAAAGGCAATAACCACGGTTACATCCAGGTTCACCTGCCGAATTACACGGGCGATTTCAAGCAATGCCGCAACACCCGACGCATTGTCATCGGCGCCAGGAGCCACATCCTGGGCTGTTTGCGCCCGATCAATGGAAATCGAATCGTAATGCCCACCGATAACCACAACGCGATTGGGGTACAAAACGCCGCGTTTAACAGCCAGCACATTCCACTGCGGCAATTTTGCCAAGGTAAAATTTCGATTCACGCCGTTTACTCTGAATGTCCGGTTCACATTGACCTGAAAGGTATCAAACTGCACCGGATAGCCCATTTTTGACAACTTTTGCCCCAGCCAGATTGATGCGGCCGCATTGGAATCGGACCCCATAAACCGGGTTTGAAACGCGACCAACCGACGCACCGAAACATCCATGCTGTCTGTCGAAATCTGTTGTACCAACGCGGAAATATCGGAATTCACCGCTGCATGTACAGGCAGTGTCCATCCTGCCAACATCCCCGCACAAAACCATCTTAAAAACCACATGTAAATCTCCAATACCCAATAGATTCAAATAGTTATATCTCACAAAATAGAACAGCCAACCCGTGATGTCAATGGCAAAAACCAATTCAAGCACAACCCAATGTTGCCGATAAATAAGTCAGCAGAGATATTCGTTAAACATCATGCACAGGAGGTGCCCGATGCTTTTTGCCATTATCACATCCCTTTTTCTGGCAGGATTTTATTGTTTTGGATGGGCTATCAAACGCCTGTCTCTTCTCGATCAGAGGCACCCCCAATTGATTCTGGTTGAAAGCGCGCCAGAAGCCCCAAAGCCCAAATTAACCAGACTGGGACGTCCTATAGAAGAAATCAACCTGGGAAATCGCCCCAGCAAATTTTCGGATCCCAAAACTGCCACCGCAAAACGATGATCAAAACAACATCTCTATCTGTGAACCAAACAAAAACGGGAAACCTTGAGGTTTCCCGTTTTTGTTTGATCAGCAACACACCTTAAAATGACCGTGATGTTATGTCTTATTTGTCCTCACCAGTTTCCACACGTCGGGAAACATGTTGTTGCCCGCTACCATCCACAGGGCATTGTCATACACAAACACACTGGCGGCATGTCGCGGTGCCCAGGGGGTATTGGGCACTTCATACCAGTGCAGGCCATCTTCCGAATACCACACATCGTTGCGGTTGCCACTTGCTTCGTGATACCCTTCCATGACCCACAGACAATTGTCAAAAACCGCTACCTCGTGATATTGGCGTGAATGCCACGGGGCTTGCTGCGTAACCAATTCCCAGGCCACACCGTCTGCAGAACGCCAGACCTCGTTGTAAAAATTGCGGCTCGGTATTTTGGGGGTATCATACGTGCCGCCGCCCAACAGCCATATAAACCCATCTTTGACCGCACTGCCGCCAATCATGCCTCTGGGCGACCAGGGGGCATGAGAGAGCACCTGTGTCCACGTTTTGCCGTCTTCAGAACACCACACATCGTTGTAAAAAATTTCATCCGAAGGGGCAAAAGCGGGCATCGACTGTCCACCGATGACCCAAATTTTGCCTTCA
>CAXNEV010000453.1:0-3351 GCA_964200925.1 Candidatus Latescibacterota bacterium
GAGCCTTTTTGTTAGCGGTCAAACAAGCACCTTCTCCGTTAACCCATCCTTCAAAGAACCAATCAGCATTTCGCCCAAATAAACCACCTCCCCGCCATCCACCACCGAAACAGAAACCGGTTTTTTCCCTTTAAAAGACAACACACAGACTTGGCCTTTGAACGACAGGCCGTCGCAAACCACCGTTTCTTCTCCTGTGCCATAAACAATCAGATCGGTTTGTTTGCCCCTGACCACTCGAACGCCTCGGGCTTTTTCCGGTTCAACCTTTGTGCCGTTGATTGTCGCTGTTAAACGGGAAACCTGCACAACACCCGGTTTGCCTTTAAAAGGCACCAGCGCCACATCGTAAACCACGGCGTGTTCCCCTTCTTTTCCAACCCATTTTTGCAATCCCATCCAGTAGCGATTGGGATGTTTTTCCGGTGCGCCATCTTTGGCCTCATAAGAAGTGCCCTGGCGCACATAACGAATCTCTGACGGTTTGGCAGGCAGCACCTGAAGGCCGGGATTGTTTGCGGTGACAGAACGGGTTTTGCCCGTTTTCCATTTAAATGGCGAATGCAAATACCACGTATAACTCTGGTGTTGCGGGCCTTCAAAAATGGCGTCGGAGACCAGAAAATAATCGGGTTTTAAAAACACAATCCGCCGTTCAATCACCACCCCGCATTTTTGTTCATATCCTCTGTGGCGCGCAGAAAAATAATCGACCTGTTTGCCCGTTGCCCAAACGACATGTTCTCCCCGGTGGTGCACGCGATCTAATGGTGAATCATTGACCACCACCTGATTGTGCGCCTGGGCCGATCTGAAATATTGATCCAGCGGGTTGTCATAGGGCCCCCACCGGTTGGTTTCTATGGCTACGGGCTGTCCATAGGCATACAGGCCAAAATCGAGCAAATCGTTATGGGCATGCCCGCCGCCCCATGGGCCATAGTTGATGACCATATACAGATCTTTGGCATCCCAACCCGAACGCATCACGGCAAACCCCGATGGGCGTTTGTCAACAGATGTAAACTCGGGCTGTTTGGGACGAATGCCATTGACTGATTTCACGCGATCTCGAATGGGCCACAAATACCGGCCATCACCTGTAAATTCCACGCCGCGTTTAAAAATGCCATCCTGTTTGCCAAACCCGCCATCGTTAAATCCCTGTGATTCGCCCAATGGCGTGGAGGTTGCCAAAAACCAGTCGTACATGCTCACAATGCGATCCCGAAGGTTTTCAGGCGCTTTCACATAATCATTTTGTTCGGAAAACAAAAGCAAATCTTCGCTCATGCGCGTACACCACGACCCATAACCAGATGCTCGTTCATAATGACAACCGTCGTCATAAAAATCTTTTTCAACATGTTCCACCAGGCGCTGAACACCAATTTTCACCCAATCTTTTGCCTCGTTAAATTCGGGAAAAAGCCCCCCGGCATAAACAAGCGCCCACGACCCGCACATCTGCCAGTTGCCATTGCGATACCCGTTGTCATTTTCTAACAAATACAGCCAACGACACCCCCCCAACAAGGTTTTGAGCATCCGTTCATGTGTTCGCCACGACAGCGCCCCGGTTTGCCGATATGCAAAATAATGATCGATAAACCGAGGGGTGCGTCCTCCCACGCCCAGTTCATAAAAAATGACATCTGTGGTGGGAATTGGGTTGTCAATTTTGTCGCGCTGTTCATACCACTGATTAAACAGATCGTCAAAACATTCGACATAACGCAGATCACCTGTTTGTCCAAACGCCACACGCAGCGGTTCGCTCCATCCCCAGTAATGCGTACCGTAAATGCCGCTGCGGCCCCAGTCGGCATTAAAATCGACGGTTTTGCCAAATTTGTAGGTCAGCGTGTGCCAGCCCTGAATTTCGTGGTTGACCACGCGTTCGGCTTCGCGCACCACGTTGGGATCGGGTTTGTCCCCTGTGGGAGCTACCATATTCAATGGTTTTTGCCGATTGGCAAAATAATTTCCCCACGCCTCATAAGCTGCTTGCCACTTGCCCGCTTTTGCAGCTTCACGCACCAGCTTGAGAGCCGAATCGCTCAAATCGAGTGTTTGAAACAAATCTTTATTCGAAATAAATAACATTTTGGATCGGCTGATTTTTGGCGGCATAACGTTTCTCCGGATGACAGAACATGTAAATCGTTGAACGAAAAGAATTGGAAAGGTCAGCAATTCCACAAAAAATACTTCTTTAAAAAACGTATTTTTCCACAATCGTATGTCTTCGGCGACCAAGGGGTGTCATAAATGACACCCCTACAGATCGGCTTGTTGATGGGTGAATCAATAGTAGAGACACCATTTATGGTGTCGTTGGCAAAAAATCGTCCCTCAAACGCCGGGGGGCTGATTTTCCGCGAATACCCTCAGTGGATGCACCCGATCAAATGGCCTGTCAGGATAGGTGACATTTCAAGATATGTTGCGAGGCGGAAACGCGCGGAAAATCTTTTTGTACCGCATGTTTTTGATGTTTTAACACCTTTATTGCTGAGGTTTTTTTTCCTGTTCCGCTTTCCAATCTTCTAACTCCTGTTCGTTTCGGCAAAGCAGATTGTTTCTGCACAGCCCACCATGTGACAGGTTTAAGCTGTAGGTGACATGATCGGTGGCTTCTACCCAGTGGGGGGTGAGCAACACATTCCAAAGCACATCGCCGGGGTGCATGTCATAAACGAGTGTGTCTTCATCTGTCAGTCCGGTTGGGCGTTTCATGGTGCCACCGGGCAACATGCGCTCTTCAAAAGGAGCCCACCGATCGGGATCTTTCAGGCCAATAAAACGCTTTATCCCGTGGCGCTGCCACGCAATCACATGCGAGCGATCCATATGATAATTCGTGGCCGAATCGGGGCCGCTGATAAAAATGATCGGATAACACCGCGTCCAGGTAAATCCGGCTGAGGCAAGCGCTTGTTGCCACGGAATCATCACCTGTTCTTCAAAACCGTGAAAGAGTTGACCGGGGCCATAAAAATTGTTCAATTTAAAATGCGACATCTGAAATTGCATGTGCAACGTATCGGCAATGGGCACTTTGCGAAAATCTTCGGCAATATCTGTCAAGTTGAGAATATCACCCTTTGTTCCGGGCAAGATGCGTGCATCGGGATCGCGCCGAATTTCATCAATCACCTGTTCTATCGAAGGCATGTCAAAAGCAAATGGCACACAGTCTCCTGCCATCAGAAAATTGTGCACGCCATTCCAGTAGGTGCA
Organism: Candidatus Latescibacterota bacterium; assembly: GCA_964200925.1. Lineage (GTDB taxonomy): Bacteria > Latescibacterota > UBA2968 > UBA2968 > UBA2968 > CAXNEV01. The sequence continues at coordinate 3,244 of CAXNEV010000453.1, forward strand.
CACCTCTGCCCATGTAGAAGCGGTGCGGTGTCGTGTTTCTGTTTGTGTTGCCATGTAATAAACGTTCTCCATTGTATGAACGGATGCATCAAAAAACGGCTTATTCTT
>CAXNEV010000454.1:0-3346 GCA_964200925.1 Candidatus Latescibacterota bacterium
CACATGGTTTAAAACTGTGGTTTTATGGCAAAAATCTCCCAAACGCAAACCCAATCTTTGATTCAAATAACGGCAAAGTTGGCCGAAGATATTTCGGCAGACCTCATTTTGCTTGTTGCCGATGCGGGTTTGTCACGACAGGCGCTACAGGCACTGAATGTGGTTCGTCCAACGCTGGTGGTGACGGGCAACAAACAGTTTATGAAGGGCATTGAAGAAGCCGGTATTCAACGGTTGTATTACGAATTTGACCTGGACGATGTTTCCCATTTCATGCGCGTTCATCAATGCATCATTCTGGCCATGGAAGGTGGATATATTCAACGCGGTGCGCGGTTGGTGTGTTTGACGCGCATGCTGGATACTCGTCATCCGGATGCGCTGATGGTGGTAGATACACGGCAGGGTTTTGAAGGGTATGATCCTGTCAAAATTGCTGCCCTGGCCGGCGATTTGCCTTTGGAAGTGGTCAAGGCAGTGCTTGAGCTTGCCGTGGGCATTGGTCGAGAAGGCCGAGAAGGCGATCCGGTGGGCACATTGTTTGTCATTGGCGATTCTGACCATGTGCTTGAACATTCGCGGCCCATGACGTTTGATCCTTTTCGCGGGTATTCAGAGCGGGAAAAAAATGTATGCAATCCGGATATTTGGGAGGGGATTAAAGAAGTGGCCCTGATGGATGGGGCATTTATTATTTCAGAAGAGGGGGTTGTTTTAGCTGGAGGGCGGTATATTTCGGCAGAGGTGCAGGGGTTGGCCGTGCCCAAAGGGCTTGGCGCACGCCATGTGGCAGCGGCATCCATTACCAAATCCACCCGGGCAGTGGCGGTGGCCGTGTCGGAGTCAACAGGTACTGTTCGCGCATTTAAACGGGGCAATATTGTACTGCGCATTGATACCCCTCGCAGACGCATGCGTCAAGATCGCAGGAGATAGGTACTAAGATGGAAGCAATCGTGATTGGTTCGGGGCAAGCGGGTACACATATTGCGCAGGTATTGTCACAAGAAGGTCACAATGTGACCGTCATTGATTCAGATCGGCAGCGGTTGCAAAGAGCAGAAGAAAATCTGGATGTGCGCACCATTTGTGAACATGGGGCCAATCCCAAAATTTTGGAAATGGCAGGGGCTGCCCGAGCCGATCTTGTTGCCGCTGTGACCAACAATGACGAGGTCAATTTGATTGCCGCCGGAACAGCCAAACAATTGGGTGCCCAGCGCACAGCGGCACGGGTTTATAATCAGGCCTATCACGGTGGGGGAAAAATTGAATATCGCAATATTTTAGGCATAGATCTGATCCTTTCGCCACAATCGATCACGGCTTTTGAAATAGCCAAACTGATTGAAAATCCCGCGGCTGTGGCGGTTGAAACATTTGCCAGGGGAAAAGTGCACATGCGGCAAATGGTGGTTCGCGAAGATTCTCCGGCGGCTGGGCAAACCATTCGCTCCCTGTTTCCGCCAGATCGCCATTTTGAATCCCTGGCTGTGTCACTTTCGCATGGAAATCACATTGCCATTCCCGGGCCCGATGATGTGGTGCAACCCGGCGACCGCGTGACGGTCATTATGCCATCTGAGCATACCAAAGCGGTACGCAAGTTGTTTCGCGATGTGGAAAAGGGAGCCGAAACTGTGGTGATAGCCGGCGGGGGCACCACGGCCATGATGCTGGCACAAACCCTTGAAAGCCGCGGCCCAATTGTCACGCTGATTGAAGAAAACCGCGCCCGGTGTGAAACGCTGTCCAGAGTTTTGTCACACACGCGCATTATTCATGGAGATGCCACGCGATTGTCGGTATTGTCGGAAGAACGCGTGGGAAATGCCGATGTGTTTGTGGCTTTATGCGGCAGTGATGAGGTCAATTTGATGTCGTCATTACAAGCTCGAGAAATGGGTGTGCCGCACATGGTGGTGTCGGTAAACCGGGCCGATTATGCCCCTCTGGTTGAGCGTGTGGGCATAGATCATGCCGTGAGTCCGCGCATTTTAACGGGCAACCGAATCTTGTCGCTGGCAGGAGGCATGCACATTCGTTCCATGGCCATGTTGCAAGAGGGCAAAGCAGAGGTTGTTGAATTGACAGCAGAACCCAATTCTCCGGCAGTCAATCGCATGTTAGGCGATGAATTGCGGTTTCCCCAAGGGGTTATCATTGGTGCGGTTGTCAGGGGTGAAGAGGTGATTGTGCCGCGTGGAGGCGATACAATTTTGGCCGGTGATACGGTGATTGCTTTTGTTTTGTCATCGGTGTTAGATGACCTGGAAACCATGTTTCGAAGTCCAAAATGGAAAGATTAAACAGGCGGTTTTATGAACTTTAGAACCGTTTTTCGGCTCGTCGGCGTGCTCATTGTTTTTATTGGCCTGTCGATGAGCTTTTCTCTTTTTTGGAGTATATACTATGGCGATTCTGATGTTTGGGCTTTGCTTTTGTCTATGGGAATATGCCTGGTTTGCGGGGGGATATTTTATGCTTTTGGTTTTGGCAGCCAAGCGCCTGTGTTGCGCAGAGAAGGAATGGCGGTTGTTGGATTGGGGTGGTTGTTGGCGGCATTTTTTGGTTCATTGCCTTTCTATCTTTCAGGCGCAATACCCAATTTTGCCGATGCCTATTTTGAAACCATGTCGGGGTTTACCACCACAGGGTCTTCCGTTTTGGTCAACATTGAACAATTGCCCAAGGGGGTGATGTTCTGGCGCAGTTTCACACACTGGTTGGGGGGCATGGGCATTGTGGTGTTGTTTGTGGCCATTTTGCCTTATTTGCGCGCCAGTGGCAAACAACTTTTCAAATCAGAAGTCCCGGGGCCCACAACAGAGACATTGAGGCCCAGGGTGAGTGAAACCGCTTCTCTGTTGTGGCGCATTTATGTGGGATTATCTGCTGTTGAGGTTCTTCTTTTGTGGTTGCTTGGCATGTCTTTTTACGAATCTTTGTGTCACACATTTGGTTCTATGGCCACGGGAGGTTTTTCGGTTTGGAACAAAAGTATCGGATATTATAATAGTGCGGCAATTGATGCGGTGATTGTCGTTTTTATGGTGCTTGCAGGGGCCAATTTCGGGTTGTATTTTCAAATGCTCAATGGCAACTGGAAGGCCTTTTTTAAAGATGCCGAATGTCGGTTTTACCTGGGCATTATAGGCGTTTCCATTACTTTGATAACAGCCGATCTGGTGTGGGCACAAACCTATGGAAGTGTGGTTCACGCCTTTCGATTTGCCTCTTTTCAAGTTGTATCGGTGATGACAACCACCGGGTATGCCACGGCTGATTTTGAAGTATGGTCGTCGTTTTCACAATTGCTGTTGGTGGCGTTGATGTTTGTGGGAGG
>CAXNEV010000455.1:0-3342 GCA_964200925.1 Candidatus Latescibacterota bacterium
ATCAAAGGGAATGATAAAAACGGCGATGGCAATGGGGGCAATGGCAACAGTGGGCACTCCAATGATAATAATGGCGATGGCAATGGCAATAACGGCAAAGGTGGCAAGAAGGGTTATCTGGTATCATTGAGCATTACAGATGATACCGATCCAAATCCCACATTATTGGCTTATATTCCACAACCGATTCTCCCTGGGGATTCTTATTCGGTTGACTTTAAATCCAGCAGCAAAAAGAAAGAAATCAGGATTGTTTACCAGCCTGGTGATATTAAAGTAACGATCTATGGGTCGGATCAGTCATCTATGGTAGCCCTGTTGAATCAAGCTATTGCACGGGGCGGGTTTACGGTTCAGAACGGCGATTTCCTGGAATTGAAATCGGCCAACTCTAACAACGATGACGACGACAACGGCGACGATGACGACAACGGCGACGATGACGACAACGGCGATGATGATGACAACGGTTCAGACAATGGCAATAATGGCAAGAGCCCTGTCAGCAATGATCAGAATGGTTCGGGCAACGGCAACAATGGCAAGAGCAATGTAAGCAACGACCAGAATAGTGGTGCCTCGAAGTCAACTTCTTCCGACAAAGACAAGAAGGCTAAGGAAGAAGCTGAAAAGAAGGCCAAAGAAGAAGCTGCTAAAAAAGCCAAAGAAGAAGCTGACAAGAACAAAAAGAAGGCTGGCAAAACGGTTGTCGTTGGTGGTTATGGGACCTATGTTTACACCTTTGAAGAAAAGAATGGCGTTTGCGTGCTGGTTTCCGTAACAGCTCCAGATGTGACTATGGTGGCCAAAGGTCAAGATGCATCGGGTAATACGGCGAGTGTAACAGTGGTTCCTCCTCCGTTCCCGGCTTCGAAGCCCGTGTTGACCAAACCGGTGGTGGTTGCTGAAAAGCCGGTGAGCAGTTATGAATTTGGTCTGGAGCAGAATTTCCCGAACCCATTCAACCCCTCAACAACCATTCGCTACACCCTGTCTGAAGACACGGATGTGCGGCTGGTGATTTACAACATCTTGGGACAGGAAGTTCGTGTGCTGGTGGATGCCGTTGAAACCGCCGGTGCACACGATCTGGCCTGGGATGGCAAAGATGCACTGGGGCATCAGGTGGCAACCGGGATTTACATTTATCATCTGAGAGCCGGTCAGAATGTGGCCATTCGCAAGATGACGTTTTCGTAATAGGCTGTGATGCGAATAACAACAGACCGGTGGGTATTCCCACCGGGCTTTTTGTTGTTTGTAGGGAACGATTTTAAGACTTTAAGGGTCTTATCCTTATGTGTTTTATGATCCTTTGCGCTTGTGTGCCTGCCATTTTCCGGTATATTGAAACTTCAAAAATGGCTGGCGAGGATAATCTGGTATGGATCGTTTGTCTCAGTTGAAAAATAGATATCTATGGGCATATGGGTTTGCAATATTGGTGCATCTGCTGCTTTTTGTGCAGGTGCCTCTAAAAGATGCGCTCATGGTTCCAACACAGGGGAATTTGCCCGCAGAATCTAACCCACTAACCTTCGAATTTGTCGATGTGCCCAATATTCCTGCAAGTGAAACAGCACCTGAAAAAACGCCATTGATAGCAGACCGCAATCTCATTGCCCAAGATATGCACACGCAAGACATGCCGCTGAACCATTTGCCTTTTTCTGACGGTATTTCTCAGTCCAAAGAAGCTTTTGAAACCGTCAAGGGAGACCGGCAGGTGCAAACCCCTGTGCCAGCCAGAACATCGCAGGAGGCTACACCGTTAGACGCCATCAAAATGGCCGAGGATGAAGGGTTTGATTTTTCCAAAGTGCTGCACCAAAATGCCGAACAAACTCGCCGAAAAAGTGAAAAAGCTGTTTTTGGGCGCACAATGACGCTGCGGCAAAGTTTGGCGATGTCCAATCAAAATGCAGGGGCATTGGAAAAAGGCGGGCTGCAATTGAGTACATACGCCTGGAATTTCGCCCCTTATTTAACCTATTTGAAGCGCCATATTGAAGAACACATTTTTCCCCCCAGAGCATTTGAACTGGGCATTATTGACGGGACAACGCGTGTTAGATTTCGCATTATGAGAAACGGTGCGCTTGAAGGGCTTGAGGTGCTGGACTACAAAGGAAGTCCAATGTTGAAAGACACCAGCAAAAAAGCTGTGGAACTATCGGCTCAGTTCAAATCACTGCCTGCTGATTTTCCCAATGAATTTTTGGAAATTGTTGGAACGTTTGAATACATTATCTTGCAATAGAGGTGCAAATTTATGGGATGGGAATTGTTTGAGCAAGGGGGGATCATCATGTATCCTCTTGCCGTGTGTTCTATTCTGGCTCTTGCCATTTCACTCGAACGGGCCTTTGCTTTGCGGCGCAATCGGATTATTCGCCCCGAAATTGTCAGTGTGATCGACAATATTCAGGGGCCAGAAGACATTGGGTTGGCGCTGTCCGTGTGCCGACAGTATGAAGGGCCATTTTCCAATGTGATGCGTGCAGGGTTAGACAATCGCGATTTGCCGCTGGATGAAATCCGGGAAAGCATTGTTGATCAGGGCAGACAGGAAATGGGGCATTTGCAAAAGGGACTGGTGATTCTTGAAACTGTTGCTGGTGTGTCTCCATTGTTGGGGTTATTGGGCACGGTTTTGGGCATGATTAAGGTTTTTCAACAAATTTCGGAAGTGGGAGTTGGGCAAGGCAATTTGATGGCCGGAGGGATTGCCGAAGCCATTTTAACGACTGCTGCCGGTTTGTTTATTGCCATTCCCGCGCTGGTGTGTTTTAATTTTTTTAGTCACCGGGCAGAAAATCTGATCCTCGAAATAGAGAAATACGCCAATGCGCTATTGAAAAAATTGCGCGGATTTCAGGTGGATAAAGCTCGTTTGGAGGCAAATAACTGATGCGCATTACAGATTCTCCTCGCCGTCGGCCAAAGGTAGATGTCACCTCTTTAATTGATGTCATGTTTTTGCTGTTGACGTTTTTTTTGGTCACCACTCAATTTATGGATCAATCGGCGCTCAAAGTGGAATTGCCGCAGATGTCCCATTCTGAGAAGGTGGCACATGAAAAGCGGTTTGTGCTCAATGCGGCTTCAGACGGGGTCATGATGCTGGATGGGGAACCCGTCACTTTTGAAACATTGCGCGAAAAATTGGCTATTTCGGCTTCCAAAATTGAACAAGGAGGCGGTTTGGTGCTGCGCGCAGATCGCCGGTTGCCTTATGGAGAAGTCATGCGCATTCTGGATATGGTGCGCGGGGCAGGAATCAGACGCATCAGCAATGCCACGTCGGAAAATTCGAAATAACCTGTTCAACCTGTTTTTCGG
>CAXNEV010000456.1:0-3321 GCA_964200925.1 Candidatus Latescibacterota bacterium
GGGGTGCGTTTTGCTTTTGAGCTGTCGGAAAAAACGCGGCTCTACATGGCCTATCTCGTCACCTCCAATCAGGCAGATGGCGGAGGCACCGTACAGATGCGGCCCAATGCGTTTCCAAAATTGACCACCAAAAACAAGGCGACATTAGATCCTCGCGCCATTTCTCCCGATGACCGGGTGGTGATTCCACCCCATACCGTGATTAAAGAAATGGATGTGCTCGAACGCCGGTTTCCCAAATTGCTTGCTCTGTCGCGCGACTATGGGCTCAACCAGATTTTGTATCGCCCCACGTCGGGCAAAAAGCGCATAGGGTTTGTCAGCAGCAGTTTGGCGTATTGTTATCTGGAACACGCCCTCATGCTGGCGGGGTTATCGGGGTGTTTTCCCATTTTGAAATTTGGTTTGACCCATCCTGTTGATCCCGACATTTTGCGCGAATTTACCACACTGGTTGACGACATTTACGTGGTGGAAGAAAAACGCGGATTTTTAGAAGATCAAATTGTGGCTGCTTTACAAAAGTTGCATCAATATGGCGACGTTGGCCCCTATCGGGTGTGGGGCAAACGGTTTCCAACCGGGCCGGGTTTTCCTGAAAGCAAAGGGTTAAATCCCAGCATTGTTTTAGATGTGCTGGCACCTGTGTTCAAAAATTTGCACGATCCCACAGTAACTATCGATTCCACGCGCATCGATCACACGGTGGCATTGATGGCCAGAACAGCAATTTACGATTTGCAGGCATCTGTGCGCACCCCGTCGTTTTGTCCGGGCTGTCCGCATCGCGATTCGGCCAGTGTGTTGAACAAGATGATCGACGATTTTCAAGATGCGGGTTATATGCAAAAAAAGCACAAAAGCGATCCAGTTGAGCTTATTTTTCACGGCGATATCGGGTGTTATTCGCTTTTGAAATACGAACCTTTTAATCGGCTGATGCACAATTTATCCGGCATGGGCTTGGGCGGCGGTACAGGGGCTGGCATTGATCCTTTTATCACCAACAAACAGCTCGTGTTTATGGGCGATTCCACATTTTTCCACAGTGGGATGACGGCCATTTCCGATTCCATTAAAAACGGGCAGAACATTACCTATGTCATTTTAGACAACAAAACAACGGCCATGACAGGGCATCAGCCCACACCTGGTGTGGGTGTGGATATTATGGGACGGTCCACGTTTGCGCAAAATATTGAAGCCATTGTCCACGGCCTGGGCAGTGGCATTGGACGGGGGCCAACGGCAGTGGTGCGCATCAATCCGGCAGATCGGGATGTTTATCGCGGTCAGTTGGAGCAGGTGTTGTTAAAGGAGGGTGTGAAAATTGTGATTGCCGATAAAGAGTGCGGCATTACTTTTCACCGCCGGAAACGCGTGCTGCAAACAAAGGAAGTCAAAGAAAAAGGATTTTTGGCCGAAGAAACGCTGATTAATATCACGCCAGAAGTTTGTGAATATTGTCTGGAATGCACACGGGCCACCGGGTGCAGCGGATTAACGGTGGCACATACGTTGCACGGTCCTAAAATTGCCACGGATCTGTCGTTGTGTGTGGCCGATGGGGCCTGCACGCAAGTGGAAGTGGGCCATGGCGATAAAACCTGTCCATCATTTGAACGGGTGACCATATCGCGATCCAAACCCATAGAAATTCAGATGGAATCGATTGAACTGGCCGATCTGCCCGAACCGAAATCGCGCGATTTTGACACGGCCTGGTATGCCTATATTGCGGGTGTGGGTGGTATGGGCATCAACACCATTTCGGCCATTATTGCGGTGGCCGGAGCACGGCAGGGTTATACGGTGCGTTTTACAAATAAAAAAGGGCTTGCCATTCGCAATGGCAGTGTGTATTCACATGTGTCTTTTACCAAAGACAACCGCATCATTTCACAAATGACGCCCTATGGCCATGCCGATTTGTTGCTGGGCCTGGATATTTTAGAGGCCGTGCGCGGCATTGATCCCAATGGGTCTGGGCGCGTGGTTAGCCCGGAGTGTACAACCGCCGTGGTGGAGACCGGCAAACGCGAAACGATTTTGTCTTTGACGGGCAAAGATGATTTTGATCCGGCAGAGCTGGAAGAAATTTTAAAAAGATATACGGATGCCAGCACGTATTTTGGCATGGATTTGGGCGATATTTCAGAGCGGTTTTTGGGCAATAAAATTTACGCCAACAGCATTTTGTTGGGCGCGGCTTTTCAGCGGGGCGCATTGCCTTTGACGTTGGAAAATATTCGCTGGGCCATGAAACAAAATATCAAACCGAGCGACCTGTCTGCCAATCTCAAAGCCTTTGAAATGGGCCGCAAAGCGGCTTTGGACCCCGATGCATTTTTCAAAACCAACCTTCCCACCACTTTTGCGGGATTTGTGGCCGATAAGGTAGATATTTTGGTGCGCACAAAAGGCAAAAAGATCGCCGATTTTTATACCAGCCAAACACAAATCGTTTTTTCATGGGAAATCGAAGAAGCGGCCAAAGTGCGTTTTGCCCTGGGTGTTTATGATGTGTTGCAATGGGGATGTGTTCAAGATGTTCGAACTTATGTGGATCGTGTCCAATCGATTTATCAACGCGACGATGGGGTGTTTGGTTATGCGGCAACCGATGCCGTGATTCAATTTTTGGCACGGGTGATGGCTTATAAAGATGAAATTTATGTTGCGCATTTGCTCACCAGCGAAGAAAAGCGCCGCCGCGATTACGACCGATATCACATTGACCCCAAACGGGGAGATCGCATTTTTTATGCCCATTTAACACGCCCTCATTTTGCGGTTTTGGGCATGGATATTCAATTTTCACTGACCACGCGCAACTGGATGTTGAAGGTGATGCGCCGCATGGGATTTGTTCGCAAATTTCTTCCCGGATGGCACCGGGAAGAAAAAAATTTTCGCGATTGGTATATGGGGTTGGTCGATGCTTTTGCCTATGACAATCAGGCGCGTTATTGGACCTATGTGAAGGTGTTGAAATTGCCCGACGATGTGCGCGGGTATCGCGAAGTGATCTGGCCCAAGATGAAAGCCGCAAAACAAATGGCCGATTACTGGCTGAATGGCAAGGGCAAACCGCCCAGGTTGGATCGGTTGATTTTGGATATTGAGCCCGTGTCTGAATTGCAGGGAACAGGGAACAGGGAACAGTGAACAGGATATTGCTTTACTGACTGTTTTGACCGAATGTTTTTGTTTTGTGGTTTTGATCATTGAAGATTGAAAAATTGAGGCCTTATGATAAAAATAGGTGTTGCTGGGCTTCGCCGTGGGCGGTCTTTGCTGAGTGTTTTTGCACAGCGAAAA
>CAXNEV010000457.1:0-3303 GCA_964200925.1 Candidatus Latescibacterota bacterium
CATCGAGCGCTTTTTGAATATGCCACCGAAAGAGTTCGCCCACCCAGGTGACATGCCCGGTGCGTTTGCCTTTGATGGTCGGGGTTGCCCCCGCATCGTAGCCAATGATTTTGATGTTGTCTTCCAGGTAAGGATCAACTTCTTCAAGAACGAGAATTTCGTTGCAAGTTTTGAGAAATTTTGCAATCAGCGCGTGGGGCAGCGGGTAAAGGCTGCCGAGTTTGAGAATAGAAAGACCCGATGTGTTGGCCCCGTTGAGGGCATCCATCAATTTGGTATGAACCATGCCTGTTGTGATAATGCCTTTTTTGCCTGTTCCCTGAATGTTGTTGAACGGCACATCGCTGAATTCTCGGGTGATGGTTTCCAACTTCTGGTGCAATCGGGTGTGGTATTTTTCGGTGGTGCGCAAGGCAGAAATAAAACTGTAGGGTTCGCGGTCGGGTGTTTTAACGGGTTTTTGTTTTGGGGGCACCAGGGGTGGTAAATCCTGAGGGGTGACGCTGTAACTGCGCGTGATGCGCAAAATGATGACGGTGCGATGTTTTTCAGAATACTCAAAGGCCCAGCGCATCATCGCCCGGCCTTCTTCCGGGGTGGCTGGTTCGAGTATCGGCACTTCGGATAGGAGGCCCAAAGGGCGTGTGTCTTGCTCGTTTTGAGATCCCCATGCACCCGGATCATCTCCCATGACGATGACCAGTCCGGCGTGTACGCCGGTCATGTTGAGCACCATTAATGTGTCCAGTGCAACGTTCATTCCCACACTTTTGAGGCAAACGAGTGCGCGTTTGCCCGCCTGGGAAGCCCCTGCCGCCATATCGATGGCAATGCGTTCATTGAGGCACCATTCGGTGATGTGACCGTGGTCTTTGCTCATTTCTGCAAGGGTATTAAATGTATGGGTGCCGGGTGAACCGGGATAACCGGTGATGAGGTGAACCCCTGCTTCCACGGCTCCCCAGGCCAATGCGCGTTCCCCATTGACAGGTTGATTCATGTGATAGACTCCTGAGTAAAATTTCAGATGTTTATGATCGCCATAGTAAAGGATACGACGGAACTTTTGTCAATATCAATGATCAAAACCATTCGCTGTTCATTGGAAATTATACAAATCCTATTGTGTGCCAATACAACAAAGTCAAAGGCAATAACAAAAGCAGAGTCAGAAGGGAAATGAGGGTCATGGCGAGAATAAATTGGCTCATTTTGGCCCATCGAAAGCTGTAGGCCACAACAAAAGGGGCGCTTTGATAGGGCAGAAAAACAACACCCGTGCCAATGGCCACACTCAAAGCAACCGGCAGGGGTGGCAAGTTGAGCTGTGTGCCCAGGTCGAGCATGAGCGGGGTTAACACACCGGCTACGGCCGCGGTGTCCATTAAAAAATTAAAGGGTACGGTCAGCAGAGTGATGACCCCTAAGGTTGTAAGTGGTGATGTGAGGGTATTGAGATAGGCGGTAAACATGCTGGCAATCTGTGCGTTGAGGCCAACGCGGTCAAGGGCATGCCCCATTGCAAACACCGCGGCAATGTAGATGAGGAGTGGAAAATTGACTTTTTTAAGCGTGTCAAACGGCAAAGGCCCCCAGTGGGGCAAATAGATGAGCAAGATGAGCACTAGGCCTATAAATACGGGGTGAACACCGTGTAACACATCGGTGGCCCACAAGGCAATGCCCAAAAGGAGAATACCGAGAACTTTTTTTTCGGCATCTGTCAAGTGTTCGGAAGGGTGTGCTGTGTTGGGATGGGCTTTCAGGTTGGGCATGTGTTGGGGGCGAAAGATCAGGCGAATGAGCACATAAATGAAGCCGACGCGCAATATGCCAATGACGGGAAACATATAAAGAATCCACTGGCTCCAGTAAACGGTGAAGCCGTGTGATTCCAGTGCACCCATGACCACCAGGTTGGGCACAGAGGCTGTGAGAATGCCCACACCGCCGTAGTAGGTTGCACAGACGGTTGACAGAATGAGGGCTGCACTGACTTTAGAATCGGGCGTTTCGCCAATAGATTTGAGCAATGAAACCACCATGGGCATTAAAATGAGCACCCGCACAACCCCGGATGGGATGAGCAAGGCCATGACCAGGCCCAGAACATGCAAGCCCAAAATAAGCCGATTGTAGGTGCCAATGCGGTCGAGCACAAGGTGGGCCAAACGTGCACTTAGAGGGGTTTCGGTGATGCCCAAACTCAAGGCCATTCCAGAAAAAACGAGCCAAACGGCCTTGCCTGAAAAAGCGTTGAAGGTTAGGTCAAAAGGAATGATTTTGAGCAGGGGAAACAGACCAAGAATGAGTATGGCCGTGTAGGGAATGGGCACGGGTTCAAAGGTCCAGAAGATTACGGCAAATGCGATAACGGATAGCGCCAATCGGGCGGGCAGGTCGAGTGCGGGATAACAGGCGATGACAAGCGGAAAAATCAGGCCGAGGATAAGGCCCAGGCGTTGGATTTTGGACATAAAAGGCAATTTCGGTTGATTGACCTGTAAAGATGGCAAATCCGTCTAACAATGGGGTTATAGGCGACGAAAAATGCTCGCGCATTTTACCGGGACAATCATTGCCCCGGTTTTTTTATTGTTCGGCCTTCAAGGTGCCATGGTTCAAGGGCTTCTACAAATAGCGTTTTAAACTGCTTGCCGTTCTTATATCCGGGATGTAATATTACACGTTCAAAGGATAAATGTAAATGGTGAATTGCTACGAGGCTGATTTGTTATGATGCAAATAAACTTGAATACGGCATTGCATGATGTGGTGCATCGGTTGGTCGAGGTTTATGAACCTGAAAGGATATATCTTTTTGGGTCTGTTGCACGGGGCGAGTCCGGAGCAGATAGCGATTATGACGTTCTGGTGATTGTTCCTGATGATGCACCTGAAAAACGACGGCGCAGTCAATTGGCTTATGAAGCGCTTTGGGGATTGAATGTTGCAGTTGATGTTCTGGTATGGACAAAAACGGCTTTTGAATCTCGATTGCATTTAAAAGCGTCTTTGCCTTCGACTGTCACACGAGAAGGAAAATTGCTTTATGCCGCATGATCCTATTCGTGTTGCTGATACCCGCGCGTGGTTTTCAAAGGCGCGTGACGATTTGCGAGGCGCTCAAATTGATCTGGATGCCGATCCGCCGCTTCTGGGGGATGTGCTTTTTCATTGTCAGCAAGCTGTTGAAAAGGTATTAAAAGGGTTTCTTGCTTGGCACGATCAACCATTTCGCAAAACGCACGATTTGGGTGTTGTTGGTTTGCAATGCACAGAAATTGACGGAACCTTGGAGTC
>CAXNEV010000458.1:0-3297 GCA_964200925.1 Candidatus Latescibacterota bacterium
ACTTGGGCTGTAAAAGAGGGTGCGCTTTCTGTGATGACTGAACAGATGGTATCGGTGGGGCTGGGCATTGGGCACAAACCACCTGCATTTGTTTTGCCGGATTTGTATAACAGGGCATCTGTTTCAATTGATGATTATCTGGGCAAAAAGACCGTATTTTATATGTGGGCCTCATGGTGAGGCTGCCGGGGCCAACTGCCTGGATGGCAGTCTTTTTATGAAAAATATCGAGATCAGGTGGATGTGGTGGTGATTGCTCAGGATGCGCAAGGTGCCGAAGTGGCCAAACCCTATGTGGAAAAAGCAGGGGGCACCTATCGGGCATTGCTGGATCAACACAATGTGATTGGCAAAACATATAACTTAAAGTTTGTGCCCGTTGGCATTTTGCTGGATGAAGAGGGGCGACTGGTGCGCGCGGTGGGCAGTGTGAATATTGACCAGGAAGCCTTTCGAACGGAATTGACCCATTGGGTCACGTCGGGAGTGATTCCCAAAACATGGATTGAGGCAGACAAACAGGTTGTGCCGCGCAAATTGACTCCCAACGAACGCGAGGCCGATGCGCGGTTTCAACTGGCGATTGTGTTGCTGGAAAATGGCAAAAAAGAGGATGCCATTGCAGAGTTGAAGCGGGCGTTTAAATTGGATCCTGAAAACTGGCTGATTCGCAAACAATTGTGGGCCATTGAAACGCCCGATGCCTTTTATCTGGATCAGGTGGATTACGGTTGGCAAAAACAACAGGTGGCACGCGAAAAAGCAGAGATGGAGCCGTAAAATTTAACGGAAAGGATGTGATTGACCGATGAACTGGCGAGATCGCGCAAAGCGGCTGACGCAAATGGTCAGTTGCGGTGGTTGAGCGTCGAAACTGGATCCGGCGGTGCTGGATCACATTTTGAAGGATCTCCCGCTGGTCAGCCATCCCCAATTGCTGGTGGGCCTCAGCACGGCAGATGATGCGGGGGTGTTTCAGATTGCACCCGATATGGCGCTGATACAAACGGTGGATTTTTTTACGCCGATTGTTGATGATCCATTTGTGTATGGGCAAATTGCCGCGGCCAATGCCTTAAGCGATGTGTATGCGATGGGCGGGCGACCCATTACGGCGATGAATATTTGCGGGTTTCCAAGTGATGATATTGAACCGGAACTCATAACAGAAATTTTAAAGGGCGCACAGGAAAAGGTTTCCGAATCGGGGGCCGTGCTGGTTGGGGGACACACAGTGGATGATGTGGAACCCAAGTTTGGGCTGTCGGTGACGGGTTTGATTCATCCCGATCATGTCAAAACCAATGCCTGAGCCAAAGTGGGCGATTGTCTGGTGCTGACCAAACCCCTGGGCACAGGATTAATCGCCGATGCGTATAAAAATGGAGAAGCTTCAGAGGACGATTTGCAGATTGCCGTGAAATCAATGGTGATTTTGAATCGCATTGCCGCAGAGCAAATGGTGGCGCATCATGCCCACGGGTGTACGGATATTACGGGATTTGGGTTGATGGGGCACGGGCTGGAAATGGCGCGTGCCAGTGGGGTAGGTTTGTTGATTCGCGCTTCCGATGTGCCCCGTTTTGACCTGGCCGTTCACCTTGCCAAAACGCGGCAAGGGGGTGGGTTGCGTCGCAACCGGATGGCGCGAGAATCGGCGGTGCATTTTGACACTGCCATTGAAGAGCCGATTCGGCGGTTGTTGTTTGACCCGCAAACATCGGGTGGTTTGTTAATAGCCCTTGCACCAGAAGACACCGATGCATTGCTTAAAGGTTTACAAGGTTCAGGGGTTGATGCAAAACGCATCGGTGTGGTGGTGGCCGATCATCCCGGTGAAATTGCCGTGATTCCGTAAAGACAGTCACGGGTCATGAGTCGTGAGTGTCTATGGGGATTTGAGGTGACTCGTGACCAATTTTGAATGGGAATGGACAGGGAACTGGTGTCTCTCGCGGGCTTCAAACCCGTTGTCGCGTGCTAATCCCACGCCAGGTGGGTTCGATTCCCACACATTCCCGCCAATCAACAGGCGGAGAATCCCCATTGGATTCTCCGCCTGTTTTGCAGCGTTGACAAGTTGGGCTTTCAGATGTAACTTTTTTGTGGTGTTGGAATAATCAGGTTGTCGTCGTGTGCATAACCATTTTTTGACAGTCGCGAAATTGATAAAGGAGCCTGTGTGATGAAACGTTTTGTGCTCGTGGGTTTGTTGGTGGTTATGTCTGTGCCCGTTTGGGGCTGGCATCTGGAAGGGCATCATATTTTGACCTTGTCGGCTGTTGGCGCGTTGCCTGAGGAAGTGCCAGTATTTTTTAGAAATGGCGCACCGACCATTGCCCATATGAGCATTGATCCCGATCTGGCAAAACACAAAGGCACGCCCCATGTGCGCGCCGCAGAATATCCCGAACATTTTTTGGATCGCGAAATGCTGGAAGTGGATGAACTGCCCGAGGGTCGTTTTGATTTTATCAAGTTGTGTTATGAACATAAAGTGGTACCCGAAAAAATGGGATTTGTGCCCTATGCTTTAGGAGAATGGACCGAGCGGTTGGCCGTGGCTTTTGCCGAACATCGCAAATGGCCCAATAATCCACACATCAAAATGAAGTGTTTGATTTATGCTGGGTTTATTGCCCATTATGCCGAAGATATGTGCCAACCTTTGCATGTGACCATTCATTACGATGGGCGGGTTGTGGAAGGTTCAAATGAAAAAGAACAAAAAGGGATTCACAACAAGGTCGATGGCTTAATTGAGTATCTGGCTCTCAAACCGAAAAATTTGTCAAAAGATCAAAAGATAGAACCGCTGAACAATTTGATGGCGGGTATTATGGGGGTATTAAAAGAGAGTTTTGCACTGGTGGATCGCACTTACGAATTGGGGCCGCGCATTCCAAAAGCGGAAGACAAAGATTGGAAAGCCGATGCCGAAGTGGTCGCTTTTGCCGAAGATCGCGCCCGGCAGGCCACGCGGTTTACGGCACAGTTGTATTTAACGGCGTGGCGGTTGTCGGAATCGCTGGCATTTGACGATTTTATCAAGCGGGAAAAGTGGGATGGCAAGTGAATTTAATCGGGTCTTTGGAGCAAACAGGTTCCAGAGACCTTTTTACCGTGTGGAGTGGTGATGAATTTTTTGTTGGTTGGCATTGACAGTTTACGCGCGGATCGTTTGGGGTGTTATGGGTATTCAAAACCAACCAGTCCGTTTATGGATGATCTGGCTGCCAGGAGTTTTTTGTTTGAACAGTTTTTTGCCCCTGTGATTCCGACACAACCGTCTTTTAC
>CAXNEV010000459.1:0-3290 GCA_964200925.1 Candidatus Latescibacterota bacterium
ACCACCACATTGGGATCGCCGATATGCGTGGGGGCAACAGAGCGAAGGGTATCGAGCAACCGGCTGGGATAATCGTCAACGGGGCGCACGCGCGAGGCTTCAAACACGGTGGGAAATGTGCGTTTGAGCACCTGCCGATTTTCAAGCACATACGAAACGCCCGAAGGGCAGCGCAGGTTGTCTTCCAGAACATAAAACAGGCCATCGGTGTCGCGCACCAGGTCGATGCCCGAAATGTGACACCACACCCCTTTGGGCGGATGGAGTCCTATGCAGGGTTTGAGGAATCCTTTGGATGATTCGATAACATGTCTGGGAATGATCCCATCTGTTAAGATTTTCTGGTTGTGATAAATATCGTTCAAAAAAAGGTTTAAGGCTTTGATGCGCTGTTTCAGGCCGCGTTCGATGTGATTCCAGTCTGCCGATTCGATGATGCGGGGAATGATATCAAAGGGAAATATTTTTTCCGTGCCGGCGTCGCTGCCATAAACATTAAAGGTGATGCCCATGTTCATGAGCGCAAGCTCAGCGGCCTGCTGTCGGTGTTTCAGTTCATGTGTTGACAGGGTTGCCAGTTTTTCAAGAAGTAATTTTGCCCCTTCTCGCGGGGTGCCATCGGGCAAAAATAGTTCGTCGTAAAATCGATCGGGTTTATAAGATGTCACATTCATCAAAACCTCCCGGTTGAGGTGATGCTGTGTGGTCTGTGGTGGCAGAGGGTGAACCAAAGGTGCCAAATGCGGCCTTCGGATTGGCTGATTTCGCGACATGTGTTGTCAAATTGCGAGGAATCACACACAAGCTAACGCAGGTTGCAAGAATCCTTTTGTAAATTTAAATATTTATTTAATTTGAAGTTATGATTTTTTCATTTTGAGAATTTTAATTGATGGCACAGGATATGCTCTGTCAAACAGTGCATGATTTTTGTGTCAAAAGCAAGTCCCGTTTTGCATCGATAAAGATTTTATGTAGAAGGAGGCGGCTGTGGAAACAGAGGCCATTGAATGTTTGCAGACTCAGTTGCTGAATGATATGGAGCGGTTTGGCGATTTGTTGAATCGGTTTGCCCTGGGTGATGCGACCATCAAAGCGGAACGGGACCAACTGGAAGGGGCTGTTGAAATCAAACTGGCTATTCTGGAAGGATTGAAGCGCCTGCAAGATGAAGACTTGCACATGGTGGGTGTGGACTTGTTGATGGATGAAGACATAGAAGTTTTGTTTGAAGAAGATATTGAAGAAGATGAGGAGTGGTAAAAAATGTTTTAAAAAGAAGGAAAGGGTTCAGGCGTCCATCTTCAAAAAGAGGAGATGGACGCCTTTTTTTATTGTTCGCCGGATTGCCTTTACGCAATGGTGAGATAGGTTCCGTTTTGGCGGGCCGAGGTTTCGGCTGTGATGCTCGCATTGGCTACAGCGAGAACATCGGCTGTAGAAATGAAATTGTCCTGACCACGTTGGATGGCATCGATCATGTTTTGCACAAAAACATCGGTGCGCGATGGGGGCAGAGGGGGTTCTTTGACGCCGGTTTTATCGGAGACGATTAACAGATGGTCGCCTGCATAGGCCCGCAAATGCGCCGATCCTTCGGTGCCCATAATGATGAAGCGTGTGTCGCCAAAAGACGGCGAGGTTTTGGGGGTGAGCCAGTCTGCGGTGAGCAGGGCTGTGGCCCCGTTGCTCAGTTGAAAGGAAGCCTGGATATGATCGTGTGTGAGGCCAGATCCTTTGTGTTTTTGAAGCGTACCGAGGGCATGAACCCCCGTAAACTCAGCACCTGTGAGCCAGCGCACCTGATCTAAACCATGACAGGCCAGGTCGTGAAAGGTGCCCGCATATTGAGCGGGATCAAAATACCAGGGCGGGGCAAATGAACCGAGTTTGTGCGGGTGGGTGGAAATGAGGCTGACAATATCGCCCAAATCGCCATTGAGAATGGCTTCGCGCAGGGCAATAAATGTGGTGTGGCTTCTGGATGTGAAAAACATGGAGAGTTTGATGCCGTTTTTTTCAACGGCGGTTTTGATGCGCTGGAAGTGTTCGCGCTTGCTGCACAGCGGTTTGTCGAGCAGCATGTGAACGCCGGCCCGGGCGCATGTTTCAATGGCTTCAACTTTTTCGGCATGGGTCAAGCCTTCCAGCACGAGGTCTGGTTTGGCTTTTTCAAGCATGTCTTCAAGGGTGGCATACCGGGCGATTTTTTTTTGTGCCGTGTATTTCTCATATAGAGGTGTGTCTGTTTCAACGATGCCGACCATTTCGCCATTGGTGGCATTGGCCGCAGAGCGAAACATGCCGCCGATGTGGCCGTAGTGTAGGCCCATAATACCGATTTTCATGGTGAGATCCTTTGTTTAATGCGATGGTTATGTCTGTGGTGAATGATCACATTTTATGCCGTCTGAAATATCATTTTCGACCCGAATAGTGTTTTACCGCGTCCCAATCGAGATCTATGCCCAAACCCGGGGCGGTGGGAATGGTGAGCAAGCCGTTTTCGTCGAGCTTAAACGGGGTGGTGATAATGTCGTCAATATACGAAGAAGGCGTGATGTATTCGACCCAGCGGGCTGTGGGATGAGCCGCCGATAGGTGAAGATCGGCTGCAAGTCCAATCGCCGTGTTCCAGCCGTGGGTGACAAGCAGCACATTGTGGTCATAAGCGGTCCAGATGAGGCGGCGCACTTCGGAAATGCCACCGACTTTGGTCACATCGGGTTGAATGATGTCGTAAGCTCCGCGTTCGATCCAGGGCGTGAAACTCTGGCGGCGGGTGAGCACTTCACCTCCGGCGATGGGCACGGGCGAATGCTGGCGCAACAGAATGTGGCCTTCGATGTCATCGGGGGGCAGGGCTTCTTCAAACCATGTGATGTTGTATTGGCTCAACATGCGGGCGGTTTCAACGGCCCATTTGTAGTTTTGGGGCCAAAAAGCATCGCTGCCTCCGGCATCGACCATGAGTTCAACATCGGGGCCACAGGTGTCGCGGGCAATTTTGACGAGTTTTTCATCCAGTTGTCGGCTGACCCTTCCAAATGGCCCCCAGCCAAGTTTAAGGGCTTTGAAACCCCGGTTGAGGGCATTTTGCAAAGTGGCGGGAAATGTTTGGGGGTCTTCAAAAAGGAGGGAGCCATAGGGTTTGATTTTGTGGCGATAAAACCCACCCAGCAGCCGACCCACGGGCTGACCGGTGGTTTTGCCCAAAATGTCCCAAAGGGCAATGTCGATGCCGGAGATGGCGTGGGTGACACTGCCGCCACGACCCTGCCAGAAGGTCA
>CAXNEV010000460.1:0-3248 GCA_964200925.1 Candidatus Latescibacterota bacterium
GCCAATGGGAAAGTGGTGGATCAACTTCAGGAGGCGATTGATTTGATTCGGCACAACCCTTCTTCCCGGCGCATTCTGGTGAATGCCTGGAATGCGGCAGAGGTTGGCCCTCAGGATGTGGCATTGCCCCCGTGTCACAATTTTTTCCAGTTTTATGTGGCCGAAAATAAACTGTCGCTGCAGATGTATCAGCGCTCGTGTGACATGTTTTTAGGGGTGCCGTTGAATATTGCGTCTTATTCTTTGTTGCTGCACATGGTGGCCAGGATTACCGGACTGATTCCGCACGAATTTATTCACGTTCTGGGCGATGCCCATATTTACATGAACCACATAGATGCTGTAAGAGAACAGTTGTCGCGAAAACCCTATTTGTTGCCTCAGTTGCACATGAAAGAACGAGGGCAAGTGGAAATTGGCGATTTTGTGATAGATGATTTTGAATTGGTCAACTACCACCATCACGATCCCATTAAAGCCGAGATGGCGGTTTAGTTATGTTGACCATCCGGGCAACGAGATCGTGGCCTGGTAGTTGGAATAATTGTAAAGCGGATTGCGCGTGGGTTTGTAGAGTTTGCCGGTTTTGGGGCCGTCATCTTGGGTATAGACCCAGATTTCATCGGGGTTCCACACCACCACTTCGTCGCGGCAGTCGCCCGTGAGGTCGAAAACAGCATTGCACATGTCGGGGTGGCCGTCGTTGGGAAATGACACAACGGGGCGGCCCCAACCATCAAACATGCCGCCCCATGTTGGGTTGGGGTTGTGAACAAAATACTCCGTGCCGTTGCCTGTCCAATTGATGGGCAAACACATGGAGCCAAAGGGATTGGGTTCACAACTGTGATAGATGTTGCCATCGGCATCGTAAAAGTGCAAGATGCCCTGGTTGCCCCAAAAGTTGATGGAAACGACCTGCAAACCCGGCAAGTCTGCGCGGAATTTGGCAAGGGCCGGATTTTGACCGTGGCCAATCCAGTGGTGTTTGAGAATATGGCCTTTGGTATCGGCAAAAAACACACCCGAATCGCTGGCGGCATAGAGCATCGTCAACGGCCCATCATTTGGCGCATGAAAGTTGGCGATGGCCACGCCGTCGATGTGGTCTTTGAGGCTGTTTTCGATGTTCCACAGTTGTGTGCCGTCGTGGTCGTAAAGGGCATGGCCAATGGCCAGTTCGTCTTTGCCATCTCCATCGATATCACAGGCAAACGGATAGTGCCCGGTGCGGATTTCATCGGTCCATTGGATTTCGAGTTTGTCGTTGAGCACCCAGAAATGCCAGTAGCGGTCTTTGATGACAATGTCACTCGGACGGCCCTGACCGCGCAGGTCGCAGAAAAAAAGGCAGTCGCCTAAAATGCGGGGAAATTGGTCGGCGGGCGGTTTGCTTTGCGGGGTGGGGGCTTTATATTTGATTTTGCCCGTGGCCCCTTCGGCCACGACAATTTCAAAATTCATACAATAAACAACTTCGTTTTTGCCGTCGTTGTCAATATCGACAATTTGAAAACCCACATCGTTGGTCAGGTGGTATTTTTCTGGATCGGGCTTGCCTGTTTGCCACAGCATGTCTCCATCAAATGTCATGGCTGTCAGGCACGACAGTTCGCTGTAGGCATCGCGGGGGCCGTGGTGGTGCATCTGGCCAATGAGCACATCGATCTGTCCGTTGCCAGTGAGGTCGCCAAAACGCAGGTTGCGCCCCACGCCAAACCCTTTTGTGCTGATTTTTTTCCACAACACGGGTTTGGGGTTTTGGGCTTGCAAATCGGCCAGTTCGCGTTGCCGTTTGTCGGTCTGGATGGTGAAGGCTGCAACGGCTTTTGGGTCTGCGGTGACTGTAACACGGTGGTATTGTGTGGGCACATCGGCCTGCAACCCAATTTTGCCATGTGTGTAAGTGTCGTCGTCGGCTTCAAAAACGACAAGGCCTTCGATTTCGGCGCGTATGTGATGGCCAGAAACGGTGACGGTGGCCGTATAAGTTTGATTGGGCGACCAAGGAATGAGTTGTTGGGCGAGGATTTTTTCAAAGGGCTGGCGATAGTCGGTGTCGTGCTGGCGCATTTTGAGTTCGACAAACGGCCCGTTGAAGCCGAAAAAATAATAACAGCGGTTGTTGTTGTAGCGGAATAAAAGACCGCTGTGGGCGCGGTTGTCATGAGGGGTGAATGTGGCGGTGAGCGTGTAGTTTTGCCACAGCACATCTCCTGCACACAGGGTGGGATGGGTGTGGGCATGGGTGTTATTGAGCACCTGGGCCATGACTTTTTGGCCGTTGTGTTCTTGCACACACCATGCAAGCCCCCGGTCGCCGCCTGATGCAAAACACGCCACGGTCCAGTTGCCTTTGGGCGCGGCTTCGGGCAAAAAGTGGTATTCGGTGTGGGCACCCACATCGGCGGAAAACGGGCCTATGGTGAAGGTGTCAAATGCATCGAATAACATGGTGTGGTGCTGGTTCATGGCCAAAGGCTCCACAGAAGTTTTTTACGATTGAATAAATTGTTTAAAAAGGCCGATGAATTCCTGCCAGTTTTTGACTTCGACATGCGGATCGGGACCGTCGCAGGGGGCATCTTGCCGGTTATACCAAATGGCCCCCATGCCGGCATTGTGCGCTGCGGCAATATCGTATTGTGGAGAGTTGCCCACATACCACACCTGTGATGGTTCGATGTCGAGTTTGGCGGCGGCTGTTTCCAACAAAAGGGGATGGGGTTTGCGCACCCAATAGTCGGCGCTGGACATGAGAAAGCGAAAATAATCGGACAGGTTGTGTCGTTCCATTTCCCACCACAGGGTGTTGCCTGTAAATGAGGCATTGCTGACAACGCCCATGGGCATGGTGTGGGATTGCAGGATTTGCAGCATTTTTTCGACATCGGGTTCGGGTTTCCACTGCATGGATGCTCGCCAGAAAATGCGTTCAACGGCTGCTGGGTCGCGGTCAAACGTGATGTGCAGGGCTTCATACACATGGCGCTGCACCAGGTGCGGATGAAATTCAATCTGGGCCTGTTCGCGCCGCGGAATGAGGTCGCGGTTTATTTTTTCGAGGCGCTGATGAATGTCCTCAACCCGATACCCTTTGGGATTATGGGCTATTTTTAAAACGGCATCTGTGCCAGCTTCAGGGTTAAAAAACAGGTGGGTCAGCAGGGTATCGCCAAAATCAAAGAGCACCCCCAGCGGTTTTTTGAGCTCATTTTTCAGGCGTTTGGGTGCCGGTTGGGTTTGTA
>CAXNEV010000461.1:0-3246 GCA_964200925.1 Candidatus Latescibacterota bacterium
GCCAGGTTCAAGCATGAGTATCACTTCTCCAGGATCCACAACCGCCCCCGGCGGCACCATCATGCCCAAAGGCACACAACTGATCTCTAACACATGCAAATTTTTTGTGGTGGCTGAATAATGATACGGAATTTGCACCCGATATTTGCCGTGCCCGGGTTTGGAATACCCCATTCACAAACCATCAAAAGCAGCAACAATCGAATTGCGCTGTTCATCGTATAAGATCCTTAAATCCCTAAAATTGCCATTGAAAACCACAGCGAAATTTTGTAAATTCTTGCCAGTTTTTATACCCCTACTTGTTCAAACACAATCACATGAATACCCGAATTTGTAACAAGAAGCAAAGAAAAAGGCTCATCCCAGTTGCAACAGTCGCTCCATTTTACCTTTAACAAGAGGATCCCATGCCCGAACAGCGTCAAAAATTACTCGTGCTCTACCTGCATTCTCCAGACCTCAACAGCCGCGTTGTGGGCTGGTCGATTTTTGATGGCACGGGCAAAACGCGCCCATCCACTGGTGATGCAGTCGAACCGCCTTATGCATCGGTGGTAGATGCCATGAAAGCAGGTTGGCGCGTCATTCAATTTCCGCAGCAATTTCCCGCTTATCCCGGTATGGAATACACCACCTCGTATCTCAAATACGAATACATCCTTGAAAAAATGGAGACCCTCAATGGATAAACAGCACCTGCTCACCACCAAACAAATGGCCCAATTTGTGGCCGACGGGTATTTGCGTTTCGACGATATTGTGCCCGATGACATCAACAAACGCGCCATCAAAGAAATGGAAACCGGCATTCCCCGTGCCAAAGCCGGTGTCAAACTGAACGATATCTGGGCGGATTCTGCCCTGGGTGACGTGTTTCGGTTGCCCCAGGTAAAAGGCATTATTCACAGCCTTGTAGGCCCCGACCCTCTTTACGATCACCATGCGGTTCATATTGTGCAGGCCGAAAACCATATGGGGCAAATTATGCATGCCGATGCCATTATCGACACGCGTTTGCATTTTGACATTCAATTTTTTTATTTTGCCCACGACACGCCCCGTGAAATGGGTGGCACTCTCGTTGTGCCGGGCAGTCATTATCGCCGCATTTCTGAATCGGACATTGCCCGTTACCAGAACTTTGTTGGACAATTGCCCATTGTTTGCAAAGCAGGCACACTGGTGGTGGTGCACCATGGCATCTGGCACTGTGCCCAGGCCAACCACACCAGCAACACGCGTTATATGTTCAAACTGCGCCTCAACCCCACCGTGCGACAAAACAAACTCTGGAATACAGACGATCTCAACGATCCAGAAATTCCGCGCATTTTAAGCACCGACCACAAATGGTATGGCAACGAAGTGCGCATTGAAATTGTCAACCGCATCAAGTTCTGGCGCTTTCTCATCGGCGATGACAATTTTGATGTGTCCTACTGGTTGTCGCGCATCGAAAATCAACCCGAAGCACTTTTAAAAACGGCATAACACAAAAACCAAACAAAAAGGCCGACTTAACAGTCGGCCTTTTTGTTTGTCAAAACATCGAAAAATTCGATGTAAATGCACCAAACTATCTATTTATCAAATGATAGAAATTTGTATATATTTTTCGCAATTCATAGAAAAAACAATTCTACTCAAGGAGTTTGCGATGGGCCACACACATTCTCATCGCCGCGACATGGACCTCAACACCGCCTACTGCGATACCCTCAGACGCCACAAACCCCTTGCCGATACAGATCTTGTTGATTTGGTTTATAAAGCGCACAAAGGGGATCAAAAGGCATTTAATAAAATTGTGAAGTCCAATCTGCGTTTTGTGGTCAATATCGCCACCGAATACCGCAATGCGGGTTTGTCACTCGACGAATTGGTATCCGAAGGCAATTTGGGGTTGATCCGAGCCGTTGAAAAATTTAACCCGGATCTCGGTTACAAATTTACCACATATGCGGTGTGGTGGATTCGGCAGGCCATTCAAAAAGCCCTTTGGCGACACAAACAACGCATTCGGCGGCCTTTAAATCACTTTGAAGACAACGATCAGGTTCGACGCACAACCGACCGCTTGCGCCAAACCTTGGATCGCGAGCCATCTCATGAAGAACTCGCCAGTCACTTAAATATGACCATCCGACGGGTTCAAACGGCATTGCACACACAACAAGCACCGTTGTCTTTAGATGATGATGAGCTCAATATGCACGAATGGCTTGCCAATCAAACCCCAGACCCCCATCAACATATCGAAACCCAGGAATCCATCCATCATGTACGAGCGGCTCTTAAAAAACTACCTGCTCGCGAGGCCGAAATTTTGTCGCTGACCTTTGGCCTTGACAACGATGCCCAGTCGTTTTCCAAAGTGGCTCAAAAATTGGGCATCAGCAAAGAACGCGTGCGCCAGTTGCGCAACCGCGCGCTCAGTCAAATGCGCAAACACTTGCAGTATTTTGCACCAATCTTTCAGGACGAACAAACAACAACCGCTTTCAATATTGTTACCCAACCCAAACATGCCATACTCGAAACCAAAAATTTGGCACGGCGTGTGGCCTGATCACAAAAGTCCAATGGTTTCACCATCGGGCTTTTGTTTTCTCATTTGGGCAATTTTATGCCCAAATCAAATGTGCGATAATACGAACGATACTCTCGCCTGATGCGACACCATACGTCATCACCTGCTTTGGCCGACACCAAAGCATCGGCATAATCATCCATGCCGCGAATTTTTTGATCGTTGATCCCTTGTATCATATCCCCTGCCCGCAAGCGATATTGCGCGGCCAAACTGCCTGAGCGCACATTGGTAATCACCACACCCATTTCCACATCATATCCCAATCGCTTCGCCAGAGCAGGGGTGAGTTCTTGCACCTCCCAACCCAAAACGGCTTCTCTGCGCGTCAACAAGTCAGCACGGGCCATTTGATCGTTTAAACCGCTTAATTTCACCCGAACCGTTTGTTTTTGTCCTTTGCGCAACAAAACAATATCCACAACAGAACCCGGTGCAGTTTGGGCCACGCGTGTTCGAAATTCCTCGGCATTGCTGACAGACCGATTGTTAATGGCCACAACAATATCGCCGCGTTGCAATCCCGCTTTTTCTGCCACGCCCCCCTTGGCCACATCTTGAATCAAAACGCCAATTTTGGTCGATACCCCCAACGCCTGCGCAATGCCCGATGTGAGATCCTGAACGGCCACATCCAGATATCCGCGCACCAC
>CAXNEV010000462.1:0-3236 GCA_964200925.1 Candidatus Latescibacterota bacterium
AATCCACTTAATAAGGTGATTTTGTTATAACTTGTGGCACTGGCAATGCGGTCAATTTCAGAGACCAACTGAACGACCTCGGCATTGAGGGCAGAGCGGTTGGTGTCGTTGAGGGTTGCTGAGGCAGATTGAACCGATAGTTCTCGCATGCGAATGAGGATGGCGCTCACTTCATTGAGCGCACCTTCTGCCGTCTGTATCAGATTGGTGCCTTGCTCGGCATTGCGAACCGCTTGTCGAATGCCCACAATTTCTGCGCGCATACCTTCAGAAACCGATAGACCTGCCGCATCGTCGGCTGCGCGATTGATGCGCAATCCGGACGAAAGGCGCTCAATTCGCTGTGACAACTCTCGATTGTTCGTCAGAAGTTGCCGCCTGGTGTTGATGGCGGTAATGTTATTGTTAACCCGAAGTGGCATTTCTCAACCTCCTTGTGAGTTCTGCTTTAAAGTTCGAGCGTCCATGCCCGAGCTTTTGCCGGTATCCGGCAGGGTGGATAAGGTTCTCAAAAGCGCCCCGTGTCCGGTTTTGAATCGCCTGTGCCAACGCACAAGAATTCCCGAATGTCTTTAGAGAACTATTTTATATAACTTTATACTTCTTAGTATTAATATCGGCGATAGTGATAAGGACTTTAGGTTTTTTTTTGTTTTTCGCAAGCCAATGGCGATATATATATATATTGCATGGCGTGTGACCATTTGGATGCGCTTGTCATCTGGGGTAGGATTGATTGTAACCTGGCTGGTTCTTTACTGGATACGGGGTGTGAATACCTGAGGGCCTATGTGGGATAAACTCAAACAAATCTTGTTGCGACTGTTTCGCCGTAAAAAACTGGCCAGAAATCTGTCGATTAAAACGTCACAAGCCTTGCGACAATTGAACAATCAATATGTGCAGCAAAAGAGATTGTGGGTCTATATTATTTTGTCGTCGATTGGGCTGGTGGTCAGTTATATTCTGTGTAGCATATTCTGGTCACAACTGTGGGAGCACAAGGTCATCATTCCAGCGGCCTGGACCATTTTGGCTGGCATTTTTATTGCCATTTTTCAGGTTCGCCGTTGTAATGATGTGATTCACATCTTGCGCCAGGCCTATCATGTGGAATTGCAAGTTGAAAAGGCACAGGCGGAAAAAGAAGCACTTGAAGCAGCAGATATGCAAAAACAAACGGATGCGACCATTCAAAAGCCTTTTATGGATCCTAAGCCGTCTTCCAATGGGGCAAATCGGCCCCCAGATTCACTTGATATGGAATGACGCGAAACCCCGTGTGGTGTCATCCATTCAGCAAGCTACAGCGCCAATCTTTTACCATAAAGGATGGTTATGGCACAAGAAGACATGCAGTATGAAAATCCTCTGGTTGCGCGTTATGCCAGTGCACAGATGTCAGAAGTGTTTTCCAATCGCAAAAAATTTACCACCTGGCGCACTTTGTGGATTGCCCTATCAGAGTCCGAGCAGGCATTGGGGCTGCCCATTTCAAATGCCCAACTGGATGAAATGCGCGGTTTTAAGGACCAGATCAATTACGACGTGGCGCAAAAGCGCGAACGCGAAGTGCGGCACGATGTGATGGCCCACGTATATGCCTATGGGGTTCAATGTCCTTTGGCCAAGCCCATTATTCATCTGGGGGCCACCAGTGCTTATGTACAGGATAATACCGAACTGATTCAAATTCGCGATGCGCTGTTGCTCGTGCGGTCAAAACTCCTCAGTTTGATGGCCGATATTAAAACATTTGCCTTAAAGTACAAAGATTTGCCAACACTGGGTTTCACGCATTTCCAACCGGCCCAGTTGACCACTGTGGGAAAACGGGCAACGCTGTGGTTGCAAGATGTGTTGATGGATTTTCACGATCTGGAATATCACTTAAAAACACTGCGTTTTCGCGGTGTGAAAGGCACTACAGGCACACAGGCCAGTTTTCTGGAATTGTTTGAAGGTGATGCGGAAAAAGTGCAGGCTCTGGATCGGATGGTGACCGAAAAGATGGGATTTTCGGGGCGGTTTCTGGTGACCGGACAAACCTATACGCGCAAGGTCGATTCACAGGTTGGGGATTTATTGTCGCGCGTTGCCCAAACGGCACATAAATTTGGCAATGATCTGCGTTTGTTACAAAATTTAAAAGAAGTGGAAGAACCATTTGAAACCAGCCAGATTGGATCTTCTGCTATGGCGTATAAACGCAATCCCATGCGGTCGGAGCGCATTTGTGCCCTGGCCCGGTTTGTGATCACCACAGCACAAAGCCCGGCTTTTACGGCAGCCACACAGTGGTTTGAGCGCACCCTGGACGATTCGGCCAACAAACGGTTGGCTTTGCCGCAGATGTTTTTGGGAGTCGATGCCATTTTGATTCTGTTTATGAATGTGGTTCGCGGTCTGGTTGTTTATCCGCAAATGATCCGCAAACATATCGATCTGGAATTGCCCTTTATGGCCACGGAAAATATCATGATGGAGGCCGTTAAACGCGGGGGCGACCGGCAGGAATTGCACGAGCGCATCCGATTGCACGCGATGGATGCGGGCCGAAGGGTCAAGGAAGAAGGGCTCGACAACGATTTGCTGGATCGCATTGCCCAAGACCCGGCATTTGGCATGACCCGCGAGCAGATCCATGCAGTTTTAGATCTGAAAGCTTTTGTGGGGTGTGCCCCCATGCAGGTGGAGCAATTTGTGGCAGAAGAAGTGGATGTGATTCTGGCCGCCAATCCAGAGGCACACAGGGCCGATGCCAGCGTTTCTGTTTAAGACAGTTTTTGCGCCAGATACTTGGTTGACAGGACTGGTTGGCCAATCACGCTCATGCGCTGAAGGAATCTTTGAATCACCCTGTGTTTTTTACAACGATGAAGGGAATTAACTGGCGCACAGATATTGCCGAAACCATCTAAAAAAAGGGTTGGGTTATATTCGGGTGACTGTCAGGGTGTGAATGGTTGGTCACGACGGTGATAAATCCTTGTTGGGGATTTTTTTTTATGGCTTGCAGATGGGGTCATGGGTTGGCACTGATGTGTCTGATGTGGGTTTTGTTGTTGCCTCGTTGCGTGTTTGCACACAACGGAGTTGTGGCCTGTGCCTATCCCGTTTCGGAAATTGTGACAGATGGTGATTTGTCCGATTGGCCCAAAGATGCCATTTCATTCCTGCCCTTGCATATCGGGTATTCTGTGGCTACATTAGAATAATGAACAATGAACAATGAA
>CAXNEV010000463.1:0-3224 GCA_964200925.1 Candidatus Latescibacterota bacterium
TGGTTCCAAAAGCATCACCAATCGGGCTTTGCTCATTGCCGCCATGTCCCAGGGGCAAACGCACCTGACGCATGCCCTGTTCAGCGACGACACGCACCACATGGCCGAATCTCTGCGCAAACTCGGCATCGATGTTCAGGCCGATGAAGTGGCACAAACCTTCACTGTGCAGGGCACGGGAGGCCACATTCCGGCCCAAAACGCCGAACTCTACGTGGGCAACTCAGGCACGACAGCGCGTTTTCTCACAGCTTTTTTAACACTGGGAAATGGCACCTACACCCTTACAGGCAACAACCGCATGCAGGAGCGGCCCATCAAAGACCTCATCGATGGCCTGCGCCCGCTGGGTGGTGTGGCCCGCTGTGAAGGTAAAAACAACACCTGCCCCCCCGTCATCGTTGTGGCATCGGGCCTTAAAGGCGGCACCACAACTATGGCAGGCGACAAAAGCAGCCAGTATTTTACCGCCCTGTTACAGGTAGCACCCTATGCCGAACAGGATGTGGAAATTCACGTCGAAGGCGATCTGGTTTCCAAACCCTACATCGACCTTACCGCCGCCGTGATGCGCGACTTCGGAGTTGAAATTCGCAACAACCATTACACCACCTTTTACATTTGCGCCAAACAGCGCTACCAGGCCCGCACCTATGCCATTGAACCCGATGCGTCCAACGCATCCTATTTTTTTGCCGCAGCCGCTTTAACCGGAGGGCGCATCAAGGTTCGCAACCTGAACACACAATCGATTCAGGGCGATATTGGTTTTGTGGATGTGCTGGCCCAAATGGGTTGCCAGGTGCACAAAAAAGCCGATGGCATTGAAGTGTGCGGCCCTTCACAGCTTTCGGGCATTGACATCGATATGAACGCGATGTCCGATGTTGTGCAAACCCTCTGCGCACTGGCCCCGTTTGCATCCAGCCCAGTTGTTGTGCGCAATGTGCCCCATATGCGCATCAAAGAAACCGACCGCATTGAGGCCATCAAAAACGAATTGCAAAAACTGGGCGTCCGTGTCGAAACCAGGCCCGATGGCCTCACGGTTTACCCTGCCCAGCACATTCTTCCGGCAATACTCGACACTTATGACGATCACCGCATGGCCATGAGCTTGTCGCTTGTTGGTCTCAAAACACCGGGCATTGCCATCAACGATCCAGCTTGTGTAAACAAAACCTTTCCCACATACTTTGAGATACTCGAAACGCTCCGATCAAAACTATAAAATCAAAACACTTATGACCATTCTCCTTGTTGATGACGAAGCACAAATTTTATCCATCTTATCCGAAACGCTTGAAGCTGCCGGATTTGATGTTCACACCTGCACAAACGGTGATGACGCAAAACAATATTTATCAGACCATGAACCTCATATTCTGGTCACAGATCTGCGCATGCCAGGGCTGAGCGGTCTGGATTTGCTCAAACAGGTACGACAACATCATCCCGATATGCAGGTGATCATTCTGACGGGTTATGGCGACATGAAAAGTGCGGTGGAAGCCCTGCGTTTAGGTGCTTATGATTATTTAAACAAACCCATTGATGCCAAACGCCTCATTCAAACGCTTAACAATGGGTTGGAACGGCGTCGGTTATCCATTGAAAACCGCACCCTGATTGTCCACCTCACCGAAGCCAATCGGCTCAAAACCGAATTTCTGAACGGCATGTCCCATGAAATACGAACCCCTTTGGGCCACATCACGGGTTTTGCTGAAATTTTGGAAACCATACTTCCAAACCTCGCAGAAAAACATGCGCGGTATTTGCAAAATATTCAAAAAGCTGCCCGA
Source organism: Candidatus Latescibacterota bacterium (assembly GCA_964200925.1). Lineage (GTDB taxonomy): Bacteria > Latescibacterota > UBA2968 > UBA2968 > UBA2968 > CAXNEV01. The sequence goes on from CAXNEV010000463.1 coordinate 1,806, forward strand.
AAACTGTTAACCATGTTTGACGACATGTTGCACTATATCGATTTAAACAACAGCAAAACCAGCTTAAATCCCACACCCTTTAATCTGTCCAGCCTCATCAAAAAAACACAAACAGCTCTCCAGGAGTTCATTCAATTTCGCCAGTTGACCATCGACCTTCAAATGGCTGTTCCTCACGACATTGTGGCCGATGCAGAAATTTGTGAAAAAATGGTGTTTATCCTGCTCAAAAATGCCGTTTTATTTTCTCCTCCAAACAGCCGCATAACCATTCAAGCCACCCTCAAACCCGCACCAGACGTGTCCAATCGCCGCCGCGCCGATTTGCCTGCCCGGCCATTTGAACACTGGTTACATTTGTCCATTATTGATGAAGGCCCTGGTATTCCTCCTCATGAGCATGAACGTATCTTTAACCTTTTTGAACAAGGCAATGGATCTCTCAACCGGGAACACGAAGGTACCGGACTGGGCTTGGCATTGTGCAAAAGCCTATCCCTTTTGCACAATGGAGTCATCGATCTTCAAAGCGCACCGGGAAAAGGCAGCACCTTTACCATCGTCATTCCCGTTTCAATGAACAATGATCAATGATCAATGATCAAAAAACCATAAAACAAAGCAGTCACAAGTTCCCCCACCACAAATTCCCAAAAACATGTTTTTGACTCTTGACCCAAGACTCTGGTGTTCATAGTTTATGCCCGAACTCAAAAACGAATTTTCTTGGTCTCCATCGCGGCATCGCATGTTCGATTCCTGTCGGCGACAATATTATTACACCTACTATGGCAGTTGGGGCGGCTGGAAAGACACTGCAGAGCCACACATTCGCCTGCTGTATCAACTCAAAAAAATGACCACACTGCCCCAGCTTGTGGGCAGTGTGGTTCACGATGCCATCAGCCGCATTTTAAAAAAATCCCAACAAACCGGACGCACCAATCCCCTCCAAGCCGCTCAAACCAATGCCATAACCCTCTTCAATCAGCATCTGATAGACTCAGAAAACAAACGCTGGTTACAATCGGCCTCACGATACACCAACCTCTTTGAACACTATTACAACGAATCTTTTGATGCCAATGAAGCCCGCCTGCGCATTGCTGAAAGTCTTGAAGCCTTTTTTTCATCCAAACCTTATCAGCACCTGTGTACTGTACCGCCAGATCAGTGGCTCAGCCTGGAAAAATTGGAATCGTTCACCTGCCACGCCACAAAACTCTGGGTCACTCTCGACGTGGCTGTGCGCCACAATGGAGGCATTTCCATTTACGATTGGAAAACCGGCCGCGAACGCGAAGCCGACAAACGCCAACTTTCCGTTTATGCCCTTTATGCCACCACCATCTGGGGCGTTGCCCTTCAAAACTTATCTCTGTTCGATGTTTATCTGCAAACCGGCACCCTGCTTTGTAT
>CAXNEV010000464.1:0-3214 GCA_964200925.1 Candidatus Latescibacterota bacterium
CATTTTTGCGAATGCCATTACCTGCACCAATTAATTGGGTGCGACCACCGGCTCCAACAGATCCCATTTCTCCATACAACCGGGCAAACTGTTCAGCCAATCCTTCAAGTAACGCGCGTGCCATATGCCCCGGTGTAAAATTTGCCGTGCTCACACCCTGCCAGATGCCGCGCCGATTGGGTTCGCGTCGCGTACCTGTAAAAAGGGGTTCACAGCGCAATCCGTCTGATCCTTTGGGTATATCTGCTGCCAGTTTGTTCATCATGTCATACAAATCTTCATCGCCCCGGGCACCAAAAAAAGCCTGTCCAACCCCTCTGAAAAAATCGCGCAACCACGCATAAGACCGCCCCCCCACCAGCCCAGCCCCGACCAGCAAAAATCCGCCATCCATAAAGGGCCGAGCTTCCAATTCTACCGTTGGCAATATTTTCGATACATAGGCCGACACCTGCCCACCTGTGCCCACATTGACCAGCACGCTGTTTTCGTAGTTGCCCACACTGCCTGCAAAACTTGCCTGGTTGTCACCGCATGCCACATATACGGGTGTTCCGGTGCACAATCCTGTTATGTTTGATACAGCCTGCGTGACACAACCGGCACAGTCACCCGATTTTTTTATTTTTGGCAATACATTTTCCGATAGGTTCAACTGCGCAAGCAACGCCAAATGCCATTTGCGAGCCACACTGTCAAAAAGCCCCGAACCGGCCGCATTGGTTGCATCTGTCACGGGTTGCGTATCTGTCAGGCGAGCCACGACATAATCGGGCATGAAGGATGCCGTGGCACCTGCTGGGATTTTCTGGGTTTGAGCCAGCCAGAACAGCGTTGTGCCCAAATATCCCGAATGCGGTCGGCAGCCTCTGTCAAATGCGCCTAAACTTGCCGCCATCTGACGCATGTGCCCCACAAATGTCTCTTCCTTTCCTGGCATGGTTTCCATTCCCCGGCGGTCTTGCCAACCCACAAACGGCCCAACCGGATTTCCTTTTTTATCTGCCAGCACCATGCCGTGCATTTGCCCTGTCACACCCACGCCGACAATGGGCCCACCCACCATTACCGCCTGTTTAATCACACCAAAGGCTTGATCCACCATGTGGTTTGCATGCCATTCACTTCGCCCCTTTTTTCGATCTGTTGCCGATGTTGTGTCAAATGTGTTGGGCGCTGTTTGCACGGTGATTATGTCACCTGTTTCCACATCGAGTAGCAGTGCCGTAATGGTTGTTGTACCAACATCCAATCCGAGATAATGCATGGGTTTTCCCCAAAAAAAATGGATTCAGCACAAATGATCACTCGTTCCGAATCTGCATGTTGTGCAAATTTGGAATGACGTGCATCATCCTGAATCTCGAATATTGCTTATATATATCGGATATTTCGCCCCAAAGTTGCCACCATTTCTCCACTGGCCGCCATGGGTCGCAAATTTCGCGACCAACAAATCGATTCTTCCGGTGCGCGCAATGTTTCTAAAACATGCCCAAAGGGATCGGTAATATCGGCCACGGGATCTCCCTTTTGCAAATGATCATACAATTGGACGTGATATTCAATAAATCCACCTCGATTGGCCAGTATTGAAAAAAACCCATCTACCACCACCTGGCGTTCTGGAATATGTGGCATGCCCGAAATGAATCCGTAGTGTTTCAGAACATTTTCAACACCCGTAATGCCTTTTTGTATGCTGATGGCATCCCACCCGTGGCAACCGCCCAGTTCCGGATCTATGGTCGGAATGCCATCTTCTGGTGCCACGCGTGCCAGTTGCCCATCGGGGCCGCGCTGATCCAGAATGTAGCCAATGCCAAATACCCGGGCCAAGTCCATACAGACACGATGCATGCGCTTGCGCCGATCCACACGCACACGCACCTCATCGATCATAGGACGCACCCCTCCTTGGTGTAAATCAATGCAATAATCGGCCTGTCGCACTGCGTGGTGATACAATCGATAGGCAATGCGCTCACTTGACGTGCCATCTTTGCGCCCGGGAAAACACCGGTTCATTTTTTTGCCATCTACCGGATTAATGGATTGGTGTGTGTGAAAAGCATGAAAATTGACAATCAAGACGGCAATTATTCGCCCATTCAAACGTGCAAGATCCAACCTTCGCAGCACCTGTCGAATGACCCCTATACCATTGAGTTCGTCGCCATCGCTGATGGCCTGCAAATACAATATTGGCCCTGGATTTGCTCCATTTACCAGCGATACGGGCAATCTCACAGGTGACCCATCTTGCATTTCGGCCACCGTCAAATAACCATCTATCCGTTGCCCTGGTTCAGCTTTGAGATGTTCAACCTGCAATAGTTCGCTCATGGTTTTCTAATCGTTAAAATGTAACAGAATGGTCCGTGATTTTGATGCAGCCTTTTATCGCGATGGATACCGCCTATGGCAGATAACGAAAAACTGTCTTTATCCATTGTCTATTATTTGATATTTGGAATGCTAAAAGATGTATGGGATATTCCAACCTGTCAATAAAAAAGGGTCAATACAAAGTGTATTGACCCTTTTTTCAAAATGGCTATAGACGCTATGCCTCTTTTTCGTTCAAATTTTCAAAAGGCTCCGGATTCATCAACAAGGCATCGGCCACATCGCGCAGCACATCTGTTCGCGAATAAAATCCCGAAGTCATCTGTTCCCGAATCCGTCGAATTTTTTCATTTCTGTCTTCCCCTTCTTCACCGGGAGGAAGAGGTTTTAAACGCACGCTCGAATTCATAACAATATCCTGATGGGCACCTCAAATGATGTATGATCCCTGATTACTTACGGTATATTCATCGGCACAACTTTAAAATGCTATAGCATAAATTTCAGAAAATACAAGATGTTATAGAAATAAAATGGTTTTTTATAGTATATATTGATACTATGAAATAGTCAAAATTTCTGCTAAAAATTCCATTTTGAATATTCACCTTTGCAATCAAGGTGGTGTATGCCATAATGTGTTTGGCGACTGGAGTTTAAAAATAAAAAAGCCGATCCAAAATCGGCTTTTTTATGAAACACCAGAATCTTCTTTTACGTTTCGTCGTAATCCGTCAATTTTCGCATCCAGATGTTGCGATAGCGCACCAGATCACCGTGATCTTGTAACTTCAACGGGCCTTTGGGGCCGTGCGGTTTTTCGTAGGATGACACATTTTTGTGACCTGTGGGGCCCATTGCTTCT
>CAXNEV010000465.1:0-3203 GCA_964200925.1 Candidatus Latescibacterota bacterium
TGAGTATCAGGCCAATTTCATATGTGGCGATGCGTTCATTAAAGATGCCCGGTGGGGCGTGTTCTACCAGAGAATTGCAGGCCACCACACGATACCCTTCTGGCAAGGAGACTTCTTCAATGCGAAGCGGGAAAAACTGAAGGTGTACAATGGCCTGTTTTCTGGCATAAAGCATGGCGGCATGATCACCTGCGCCACCGCGTGTGCCGGCATACCATTCGGCACGGCCACAAAATTCAGCTTTTTCGAGGTGGGGGATTTTGATGTTGTTAAAATGCAGGGCAGCTTCTAAAGTGGAAACAACCAGGGATGACGAAGAACTGAGGCCTGCGGCAATGGGAATATCTCCGGCAACGGCGATGTTAAGGCCTTTGATGGGTGTATCGGGAAATTGATCTTGCACATACAGGATGGCCGCGCGGATATAATTTTCCCAATCGTGGGGTTTGTGGTTTAAAGTCTGAATAAAATCGAGCCATTGGCCGCGTTTTGCAGGTGGCAAAAGATCTGAGATGGCAAAATTGCGGGCAGAAAAACGGTCTGGAAGCGCATTGCACAAAACCACCTGATCATCTGAACGATTGGCAGCCACAAGCAAGGTTTCCCGGTTAACGGCCATATAATTGACATGGCCGCCCCGGTGTTCGATGTGGTTGCCCAGCAGATTGATGCGCCCTGGCGCACGCGAAATGATTGTCTGAGCATGATCCCCATAGGCTTGAATAAATGTGTCGATGGCCTGATGATACAGGGGCAGGCGAGATTCAAGCAGGGCCTCATCGTCTCCATAAATATCTTTGAGGCGATTGATGAGGCGTTTGTCCCGATTTGACAACATGGTTTTCCATGTTGCCGCAGAAAGGGGGCCAAGACTGGACACGGTTACGGGGTCTCCTGTTGGGTGATTGTTTGGATATAATTTCGAATGGCCTGTCCGCACTGCGGGTCTTTCAGGGCAAAGTCGAGAAAGGCTTTGTAATAACTTTCATGATTGCCAATGTCGTAGCGAATTTCACCTTCGATCAGAGGCACACAGCGCACCGTGTGGCCCGCTTTGATCAGGCCGCGAATGGCATCGGTGATGCCCAGTTCCCCATCGGTTTCAGGGCGGAGTTTGCGAATTTCATTGAAAATTTCGGGGCCAAAAATATATCGGGCACTCACGGCCATGTTGCTTGGGGCATTTGTGGTGCTGGGTTTTTCAACCACATCGTCAATGCCAAAACTGTCGGCTTTGAGATTTTCGCCCAGGCCGGGTTTGACAATGCCGTAACGACTGATGAGGTCTTTGGGCACCGGGCGAACGCCGAGGGTACAGGTGGCGTTGTGTTTGATGTGGGCTTCAATCATGCGTCCGATGAAGTTGAGTGACTGCTGGGAATGGATGAGGGTGTCGCCATATGCCACCACAAAATGTTCTTTGTCAACAAAACTTTCGGCAGTAGCAATGGCTGCGCCTGTGCCCTGTGGTTTGGTAATGCCGGCGGGAATTTGCTGCCGGGTGTAAAAAAATTCGATGTCGCGACTGCTGTAGTCCAAGTGCCCCAGGTCTTCCAGACGGCCATGCTGGTTGAGATGCACAACCACATCGACATTGTCGTCAAACTGGTTTTCGATGATGGTTTTGGCGCGCGAGGTAATAAATAGAATCTTTTTGAGGTTTACAGACACCATTTCTTCAACCACATGCTGAATGGCAGGATAGCGGCCTATTGGCAACATCTCTTTGGGCAAAGCCTTGGTGGTGGGATACAGCCGTGTGCCCAGACCGGCAACGGGAATGACGACTTTTCGGATCGACATTGGTTTCCTCAAGAAAAATGAGAGAAAAAAAGAGAGAAGATGCCCTGTGGGTGATTTTTTTTATTTTTCCCTTGCGCTGCTCACATTTGAATTACCTTGTTTTTGGGGAATAAGAATGTGAAGAAGATACGCTTGCAGACAATTCTTGTCAATGTTTGCCCGGGTGCATCAGTTGAAAATCTTTTTGCCGTAGAAGGGTTTATCCAGTAGATTTTACACGGGTTTTGTATGGCAAAGGCGCAGCGTGTTTTTCCATATAATAAAAACATATAGAAGATTGGAAGGGCGGTTATGAAATATGGCATGGTATGTATGGGACTGTTGTTTGTTTGTTGGGGTTTGGGTTATGCCGAAGAAGATGTTTTGAAAAATCCGGTATTGATTCAGGCCATTCAGGCCCAACAGGAACGGGACTTTGAAACCGCACAGATGCTTTTTGATCAATATATTGCCGATCTGCCAGAAGCAGAGCAGGCACTTTATATAGATATTTCGCGGATTGCCCCATTGGCAGATGTGCGCCTTTGCCAGCAGGCAGAAGCAGGCGAAATGAAGGTGATGCTTGATCGGTTTTGGAATCGGGTTGACCCATCGCCGTTGACACGGGCCAATGAGCGGCAACTTGAACACTATCGGCGCGTGGCCTATGCCAGGGCCCATTTTGGACAGGGGCAGTTTCCCTGGGATGATAGGGGAGAGGTGTATGTGCGTTTTGGCGCACCCGATCATGTGGGGATGTCGGGAGATATTCAAATAGAACAGGATCGCGACGTGCAGGATGCCCGTCAGAATTTTGTGAACAAAAAACGGGTGTCTCTGGTCGTGAGCCCCGGACAGCCCATTTTTCCGGTGCCAGATGTGACCCGATGGGCCTATTGGGTATATGTCCATTTGGATGAGGGCACCGAGTTTACATTTGTGAGTCGGTTTAAGCGTTCTGTATATGAGTTTGCCTCTGTGCCTGAGGGTTTGGATGTGTCTTTAACATCCGATTTAATGGCCTATCAAAGCCAGGTGATCTTGCGCGATATCTCGTCTCGGAAACCCTCGATTTATCAGGTTGATTTTGCCGATTTGCCCATTGATTTTTTTTATTATCCGGCTTCATTTCGCGGGATAGACAATCAAACGCGGTTGGAAATTTATTATGGGTTGCCCGCCTCTGAAATGGCGCGTTTGCCCGTGAATGAAAAAACCGATCGCATTATGATGGATCGCGGGGTGGCGTTGTTTGACAGTACGTGGGTTGCTGTGGCGCGCATCAGCGATCAAATGACATTTGACATGCCTTCTGAGCAGCAGGTGTTGGAGGGGGCTTTTGTGCCGGGGGTTTTGTCATTTGACAGGCATCCCGGATTGCATTATTTGGCTTTTCAGGTGCGGGATGTGGTTTCTGGAAA
>CAXNEV010000466.1:0-3182 GCA_964200925.1 Candidatus Latescibacterota bacterium
ACCCTTGCACGCACCGTTGCACACCCGCGCATGATGATTGCCAGTGATGGCATCTTCAACATCCCCCACCCCCATCCCCGTGGATTTGGTTGTTTTGCCCGCGTGCTCGGTCACTTTGTCCGCGAACAAAAACAGCTTTCACTTGAAGAAGCCATCTACAAAATGAGCGGATTTCCCGCACAGCGCTTCAACATTCCCAATCGCGGACAAATCGCTTCCGGCAAAATTGCAGATATCGTCATCTTCGATCCCAAAACCGTTGCCGCACAATCTACATTTGAACACCCCACGTTGCCACCTGTGGGCATACCCCATGTCATCGTCAACGGCAAACCCGTCATTTCAGATGGAAAACCCACCGGCCATCTGCCCGGCCAGGTCATTCGCCACCGTTAATGTTACGGTTTTAAAAATTTTCCATCGTCCATCTCAAGGTCGCCCATGTCAATTGCCATTCAAATCTGTGACACGCCTGAAGGCGTCGCCCAAAAAGCCGCAGCATCCATTGCCAGACAAATCCAGCAAAAACCCGATGCGGTTCTCGGACTGGCCACGGGATCAACCCCCATTTTAACCTATGCCGAACTGGTTCGTTTACATCGCGAACAACATGTGAGCTTTGCACAAACCACGGCCTTCAACCTCGATGAATACGTGGGCCTCAGCGGAAACCACGACCAGAGCTATCGGTATTTCATGCAACACCACTTGTTTGATCACATCGACATACAAAGTTGGAACACCTACGTGCTCAACGGCAAAGCCGTTGATGCCCAGGCCGAATGCCAGGCCTTTGAACTCAAAATACGCGCCTGTGGAGGCATCGACCTGTGGCTGATCGGCATTGGCCGAAATGGCCATATTGCTTTTAACGAACCCGGCAGTACTTCTGACTCGCGCACCCGCATCATCGACCTTTTGCCCGACACCATTTTAACCAACAGCCGCTTCTTCACCAATCCCGGTGACGTTCCCAAACACGCCCTGACCGTTGGTGTAGGCACCATCTGCGATGCGCGCCAGGTTGTGTTGCTGGCAACCGGCAAAGACAAAGCCGATGCTATTGACCGCGCCGTCAACGGCCCAATCGGCTCACAATGCCCGGCCAGCTTTTTGCAAAACCATCCTGCATGTACGATCATACTCGACAAAGAAGCCGCCTCAAAATTGTAAGGCCTTTCTTCATGCACATACTCGTATTTAACTGCGGCAGTTCCTCCATCAAATACCGCCTGTTTGACATGCAAGATGAACGCATCATCATGTCTGGCCTCATTGAAAAAATTGGTCAACCCGATGCATCGCATACTCAAAACGGCAAACAATGCCCCATCCATGCGCCCGACCATGCAAGTGCCATGGCCGACCTTTGTGACCACATCTTGCGCAACAAACATGACATCGCAGCAGTTGGACATCGCGTTGTACACGGGGGTGAAACATTCAAAAGTGCCATACGCATCACCCCAGACATCGAACGAACCATTGAACAACTCGGCGCATTTGCCCCCCTGCACAACCCGCACAACCTTTCGGGCATTCGCGCGGCACAAAAAAACTTCCCCAAAGCCGTCCACGTTGCCGTTTTTGACACCGCCTTTCATCAAACCGCTCCCCCTCACGCCTACCTCTACGCCTTGCCCTATGCATTTTATGAACAAGACCACATGCGCCGGTATGGCTTTCACGGCACATCTCATCGTTATGTCTCCCAGCGCGCGGCCCTGTTACTTGGACATCCGTTTACCGGGATTACTTGCCATTTGGGAAATGGGTGTTCCATCACCGCCATTCAAAACGGCCAGTCCATCGACACCTCGATGGGCTTCACGCCCCTTGAAGGCGTACCCATGGGCACGCGGTCTGGAAACACTGATCCGGCTCTTGTGCTCAATTTGGCCCGCCGTTTTGGCATCGATGAAACCGACCAGCTCTTAAATCGCAAAAGCGGTTTGCTCGGACTTTCCGGATTGTCCAACGACCTGCGCGCACTTCAACACGCAGCAGAATCGGGCCATCAACTGGCGGCGTTGTCCCTCGATGTTTTTGCCTACCACATTCGCAAACACATCGGTGCTTACCTGGCAGTACTCGGCCATGCAGATGCCATTGTGTTTACCGGAGGCATTGGGGAAAACAGCATCGATATGCGAAGCCGCATCCTCAAAAACCTCGACGGATTGGGCATTCAACTCGATCCAGACCGAAATACCCAACACACAGGCACCGAAGGCTTTATTTCCACACCAACCTCGCCCATCAAACTTCTCGTCATTCCCACCGATGAAGAACGCCTCATCGCCCGGGACACCCATCAACTTATTTTGGCCATGTGAATGATTTGGCGAATTGACCGCATTGTATTAATTTGTATCTCGGTCAAGCGATCAGCAGTCAGCAAAAGCACAGATCAAAAGCATTTTAGGGGATGATGGGCAGGTTTTAAAACTGAAAGCTGATTGCCGACCGCTATCGTTACGTAAATTGAAGTCTGCACCCCTTTTTTATGAAAGGATGATCCATGAAAAAAACCATTGCCGTGCTCGAAGGCGACGGCATCGGCCCTGAAATTACGCGCGAAGGCATTAAAGTATTGCGCACCATTGAAAAAAAATTCGACCACGAATTTTTGCTCGAACCAGCTCCGTTTGGGGCCAAATCGTATTTTGAAGAAGGCAGTCCGTTCCCTGAAAAAACAAAAACAATATGTGATGCCGCCGACGCCATCATTAAAGGCCCCGTTGGTCTGTCCATAACAGAAACAAACAAAATCCCGCAGGAATCGCGCCCCGAACTGGGGGCGATCTTGCCATTGCGCAAACGCTACAACACCTATGCCAACTACCGGCCCGTGCGCCTGCCCAAATCGCTGGCCTCCTTTTCTCCGCTGCGCCCAAATGTCATTGGCAATGGCCTCGACATTCTGATGATTCGCGAACTGGTGGGTGGCATTTATTTTGGCAACAAAATCGAAGGTTCGGCCACCGGCATGAAATACGCCAGCGACGATTGTATTTACACCGACAACCAGGTGCGCAACATTGCTGTTATCGCCTTTGATGAAGCCCGACGACGCAAAACCAAACTCACCAACATTCACAAAGCCAATGTGCTGGCCACGTCGCGTTTTTGGAATGCAATTGTGGAAGATGTGGCCAAATCCTATCAGGATGTGGAATGCG
>CAXNEV010000467.1:0-3104 GCA_964200925.1 Candidatus Latescibacterota bacterium
AAAACAATACGAGTGCCAGCAACACCAGATGATCGGAAAATGGCACCATGGCCATTGCCGCAGCCATCAACACCATCACCCCGGACAAAATGGGATGGCCCGGCAAATGGTCATACACGCGCCCGCAAATGAGCGTGCCGATTAAATACCCCGAAGACCGCGTGGCAAACAAAAAACTGATCTGCGACAGCGGCACCCCCACCTGTTCGGCCAAACCGGGAAGCGTGGGGCCTAAAGATGCCACGACCAGACCAAGGGCAATAAATGCCCCATAATAGGCATAAGTGCAAACAAGACGAGGGGTAACAGACATAACTGGGATGGCCTTATAAAAACTATGTTGGAACGTGCTGTTACGAAATTTTGGGCAACGAATGTCCCAAAAACCCCAGCAATTGGGCAACCAGGCGATAGGTCAACCCCCACAGCAACGGGCGATTGGGACCCAGCAAATCAATGGCGGGAACTTCTTTCAAAGGTTGCCAGTTTTTCAATTGCAGCACACAGCGGCGTTTGGGATCCATTAAATGCAAAAATGGCATCCAAAATGCCTCACACACTTCATCGTTTGGACACAACGCGATCTCAGCTTGAACACCATAAACAAATCCGGAAACCTGTACGGGCAGTGTGGCTCCGGGCACATCGTCCAGTTGACCCAAATATTGTGCATTTGAAAGATCCAGACCCAACTCTTCGAGTGTTTCGCGCTCTGCCGTGTGTTTAAGATCTCGATCTGTCGGTTCAATTGTTCCACCCGGAAACGCGATGTGTCCCGACCACGGGTCTTTGGGGTGGGCCGCCCGCTCAATAAAAAGCAGGCGCAGATCATCCTCACCGGAGTAAAGCACCACGGCAACTGCCGCTCTTTTTTTGTCTTTTGCCTCTAAAATAAGTGGCGTGTGAATTGATAGACCCTTTTGAATTTGATCAAACAAGTCCATCTGTTATAGACCCTGTGCCAGAAATTCCCGGCGCACATCTTCAAGTGTGCGCGTTGGACTTTTCAACGCGCTTTCCAAAAAGGCACGACATTTTTTTTCGCGTTCGATGTGGCGTGGGGCATTGGGCAACAATCCCTTTTCCGGCGAAAATACCGATTGATGCGCCGACTGTCCGTCTGAATAAAAAACCTTGTTAATCACGCGCCTCGTCGTGGTATCTCGCACCCGCCCTCCGGGTGGATTGCCGCCTTCTAAACAGATAAACACCAACAGGTTCATCGCGCGAAATTGCGATTGAGGCACCCGGCAGGTTGTTACAATTTGTTCATGCACTTCATCCAGATCATCGGCATGAACATTGCCCACCAGCACACAGCCCTTTTCGGATAGGGCAAAAAAATCGCGCAAATTTTGATCCCATAAATACGTCGGCGGAGGATGATCGCTCAATTCGTTTGACATCACACAACGAGGGATGTTTCCCAGCGGCACAATTTCTCCCGGCAAAGCCAGCGCAAAAGGCAGGTGTTTGGGCACAAAACTCATCAGCGATTTCATCGTCGTGCTTTTGCCCACGCCACCTGGCCCGGAACCTGTTATAAAAGATGCCCCTTGTGAAACCAACGACACAAACCAGGCCGCCAGATCCAGATCAAACACGCGCATTTCAATCAAATCGAGCAACGACCGGGCGCGTTCTTCCCGTTTGGGATTGCCCAAATTTTTTAAAAATTCTGCATCGTCGTGTTCCATTTTTTCTCCTGTTCACTCAGTAACGTATAACGAGCTTTTTTCCCAGTCTCTTTTTTCTTCCTGAACACGTCTTAACAAACAATCTCCCTGTTTGTTGCGCAGATCATAAATGGCGTGCCGAAGAAGCGTAACAAGAATGCCCCCTTTAAATGACAGTGTGAGATCAAAGCGGGTGAAATCCGTGACCAATCCCCGAAGCACATCGCCTTCTAACAGCGTGAAAAAAAGCACTTCGCGATCTTTCATCAAGGGATAGAGCGTTTTGTTTTTGACATAATACCGCACGCGAAAATCCAAAATGGCTTCCAGGCCAAGCGCTTTTACTTTTTTGTCGATTTTGATCAGCGGACGCACAGTTTCAGACTGATCGGCCGGGTAAAGAAATTTAATCTGAATTTTAGACAAAATTTCTTCGCCCTGTCCTTCAATATCGGCCCGAATATCAAAGACCAGGTTTTCGATCACCCGCGCTTTGATGATGCGAAACCCATGCATGTGTATTTCATAGGGGATTTGTGAAGCTACCGCCTGGTCAAAAACCGATTTGGCATATTCGGCTTTGATGTATTCTTTGAGACCTTTCAAATAACCCATAAAGCATCTCCCGGAGTGTCCTGTTTATTGCTTTTTTGCCTGTTTGACCAGATACTCAAAAATGCGATTCCAAAATGAACCGGGCATTTTTTCAGGATGAAACTGTACGCCGACAATACGGCCATCTTCTGTTTCAATGCCTTCTACAACCCGATCGTTGCTGCGGGCACTGATGCGCAATCCCGATCCGATTTTTTCAAGTGCCTGCACATGATAACTGTTGGTCTCACAACTTGAGGTTCCCAAAATATGGGCCAAATGTGTATCGGATTCAATATGGATGGAATGGTGAATATCCTGCCCCTGTGTGCGTTTGGGTGAATGCGGCATGACCTCCATCTGGTGTTGCACATCGGCATATAAGGTTCCGCCAAATTGCGCGTTGATAAATTGCATCCCATAACAAATGCCCAGAATGGGAATGTGTTTTTTTTGTGCGGCTTCAAACACACATGCATCATTTTGATATCGAAAAGGTGAAACAGCAGGCAAATCAGCAGGTAGGTCACCCACCAGCCCAGACACAATGCCTGGCCCACCTGTGATCACAAGGCCATCGAGCAAGGCCACAACAGGGTCAAGCGTATCGGCCTGTTCAGTCATGGGCAATACCAGCGGACAGCCCCCGGCCCGTTCAATGGCCACAACATAATCGTGGTTGAGCATTTGCCGAGTGGTTGTGCCTTCACATTCATAACTGGTGGTGATGCCAATGATGGGGCAAGACATTGTTTTGCGCTTTCAAAGATGAGACTGTTCAGGGTTTGAGCTTTTCAACCAACCAGGTATAGGCCATTTCTCGCGTTTGGGGCG
>CAXNEV010000468.1:0-3102 GCA_964200925.1 Candidatus Latescibacterota bacterium
GCTTTTTGACCCAATTTTTTTGCCAGACTTAAATCGCTCAAAAGTGTCTGCACGCGATTTTTCAAATACCCAATATCATGCGAAATGTATCCGTTTACACCATCGACAATGGGCGATGAGGTATTGGCCAAACACACCACCGGCATGCCCGTGGCCATCGCCTCAAGCATGCCCAGATTATACCCATCTTCAAATGCCTCAACCGTGGTATTGACATACACGCGGTGCTGTCGCAACAGCGCTTTCAAATCGTCCCAGCTTTTTGCTTTTTGAACCGCAATTAACCGTGGGTTTTCCCCCACCAGTCGATGCGGCAACCCGTTCAGGATCTCTTTTAAATAACGATACCCCAGCATATGATCGCGTTCCACAAACAAATTGCCCACCGAAATGGCGGCTGGTTCTTCCCCCGTATAACCATCGTAATCGTCAAGCCCGATGCCGGGTTTCACCACAAACCCATCTATGCCCCAGCTTTTCAACTTCATCGGAGAAATGGCGGCAAAAACGCCGTTGCGCGCATGCAAAAAAGACTGCACGTCGCGCTGCAACTTCGCCATCGTTTTGGCATCGTTTAATCCATCGTTTTGAAGGGCATTGTGTGTCAAATACACCGTAGGCACATCAAAGGGTGCCACAAAAGACAAATCCTGCATGGTGTGGCAAACCACCACATCAAATGCCCTCTTTTTGAGGCCCGCAACCACCTCTTCGGGAGACTTGAGCAACGTCAGCGAATCGGGCAAAGGCCGCTTCTGAGTGTCCCACCCTGTTGTTCCGTCGGCGCGGTGCATCCAATCGCCCACAGAAATCTGGAAACCCGTTTGGGAAAACAAATAAAGATACGGATCGTGCCAGTTAAACGTCAGGACGTGCCTCGTCTGCATGGCTTGTGCCTTTGCCTATAAAATTTAAATGAGAAAAAATGCGATAAACCGGGGGGCTGGGGCAGGAAGAAGAAACTGACAACGTTGATCAGGGCAACACCCTGATGCCAACAATCGGCATAGGAAAAATTGCTGAAGAATTTATGGAGAAGGCATCAACCCGGTTTGCGTTTGGTCATGCCTTTTTGTTTCCAGGCTTGTGCAAACCCCTTCAAATCCGTATGGACAGTTTGTGCGGCAGCCCGATTTTCCGCCTCGATGCGCTCATACACCTCCCCACGGTGTACCGACACCTCGGGCGGCGCCTCTATTCCCAGGCGAATTTGCTTTCCCTGCATTTCGAGCACCGTTATTCGCACATTGTTGCCAATAACAATACTCTCGCCTAACTTCCGTGTTAAAACGAGCAATACAAAGCCCCCTGATCCTACACCTGTTGCAGTGCTTCAAGGATCTTGTGTTTGGTGGCATACCGATCGTCGAGAAGGGCCAGTTGCCGGGCCTTTCGGGTGACCGAATTGACGACAAGTGGACCGCTTAAATTGGCAGTCACTTCCATGGGATCATCGGCCAGTGTTACGATGGAAAACAACAAAATATCATCGGGTTGCGTAACCTCCAGAGTTTTGAGATCATCGCGAGAAATTTTGGGATCGTAATTGGCCCAGATATACAGCGGATTGACCACCACAAAACCCAACCGCGAATTGTCAGTGGACAACAACCACTGAAACGGTTCGCTGTCGGGATCGTCGAACAAGGCATAGTTTTTGTACACCTCAAACCCGGGAATGCCATCGGGAAAGACAATCACCTTATCCTGGGCAATCTCTTGTTCCCCAAAGCGAATGTGCGTAAATCGAATGACGTTTTTGTCCGCCATGCACCTAATTCCACTCAAGACAGAGGTTTCATTACAGGACTGTATGCCCCAATCGCGGGAAACTCGGATTGCCATAAATCCCCGATTATCCCAGAAAGTCAATCAGAGACGGTTGGATAAGCGTTTGTCCGCTGATTAAAGCCGATTGGAACACACTTTGTTCTTTTTGCAAATTCAACACCGTTTGGGCCAGATCCACATCTTCTGTATTGGACAGCGATTCTGTAAGCGAAACCTCAAACCGCTCCAACAACCCGCGCGACAACTCCACGCGGTTGGTTCGGGCACCCAAAATCCCGCGGGTATCCGAAATGCGCGCCCGAGAAGCTTCCAAATCGGTAATCGATTGCTGAATGCCTTCTTTGTCATTGCCAAGAAGCGAATCGCGCAACTGAATCAACGCCGCAAAAGGATTTTGCGCCCCTTCAAAAATATCGCGACCCGGCACATTGAGCTGCACCGTCACCCCATCATCAATGGCGCGGTAAATGCCATTGGTGGTATTCACATTGCCAATGCCCAGTGTTCCCAACACATTGTTGCTGTCTGTTGCCGTGGTGGTGCCATTGATTTTGAGCCGAAAAATCGACGCGCCATTGGCAATCGATTCTTCAATATCCACCGAAACCCCCGTAGGTGCTGCCGTTTCAATTTTGGTTTTAATATCGCCAAGCGAATCGGTGGCCAGATCAAGAGATACGGTTTGATCGCCAATAGTCACCGTGCCCGAAGGGGGTGCAGACAGTCCAAGCAATGTCCCAACGGCTGTGGTGTCATCGGCAAAAGAAACGCTATGCCGAAGCGTACGCCCCACCTCTGTGATATTGCCACTGGCATCGCGGACCATTTCATAAGGCGACTCAAACGTTTCGGTGCCTGCAAAAACAAATTCGCCCTTGTATTTTGACTGGCTCAATCGCGCCACAAATTCGAGCACTTCATTCACCTGTTTGGCCAAAATCTCGCGATCGGCAGGATTAACCGTGTCACTTGCCCCCTGAATGGCAAGGCCCCGCACCTGAATGGTGGCATCGACCATGTCGTTCAATACAGAATCGACATAATTCATGTGGCCCAAGCCGTCATCCACATTGCGCTGGTATTGTTCTACATTGCGAATATCCGAGCGCAACATCAACGACTGCGAGGCTCCCACCGGATCATCCGATGGATTCTGAATCCGAGTTCCTGTTGCAAGCTCTGTCTGAAAACGGTGAATGCGCGCAAATGTGCGCTGCATATTGTTGGACACCGTGCCATTGGTCACAGAATCGGCGACGCGCATAACTTTCACCTGTCCTATTGCGAATTATAAGAAATACAGGGGATTAA
>CAXNEV010000469.1:0-3098 GCA_964200925.1 Candidatus Latescibacterota bacterium
TCATATCTGTGCCATTTGCGCTGACATGCGCAAAAATCCATGCGGGATCTCCGGCAAAAAAACGCATCATATTAAACAAATGAATCCCCAGCACCATCATGTCTTCCCCGCCCCCGCGATGATCCTGTTTGCCACAGGCCACCATCGACTGCAAAGTGCCTATGCGGCCTTGTGCAATTAACTTTTTAACCGCCTGAATCTGGGGCAAATAAACCCCCTGATGGGCAACGGCAATTTTACACCTGGCCCGATCAGATGCAGCCACAATGCGATCGGCGGAAACCGGAGTCATCGCCAGAGGTTTCTCGCAATAAATGTGGCATCCAGCTTCAACACATGCCAAAATCATGTCTTCATGGCAATCGACCCAGCGCGGACACACACTCACTATGTCGAGATCTTCGTTTTTCAACATCTCCCGATAATCGGCATAAGTGCGCAAAGCCCCTGTCTGTTCGGCTGCTTTTTTTCGTCCTGTTTCATCTTCATCGGCAATGGATACAAATTCAACATCGTCTATGCCTTGATAGGATAAATGCAACCCATGCCCATAATTGCCTTTTCCCGTTCGGCCAATTGCACCTGCGCGAAATTTTTTTCTCGTCATGGAATCAGCACCACCCCCAGGGCTTCGTTGGGCCGCATAATGAGATCTTCACAGGCCGCAGGGGCATCGTCTAATACCACGCGGTGGGTAATGAGCGGCCCCACCTTTAAACCGCCTGAAGCCATAAAAATCAGGCACTCTTCCAGATTGCGCCTTGTGGTCCATTGAATAAATACCGGCGGATAATCGGCCCCGTGTTCCCAGGCTTCATCGTGATATCCCGGCCCGGTTCGGGCGGCACTGCGCACATCCAAATTGCCCAGCGCAGCCGCAAAACCGTGGTCTATTCTGGCACCGCCCACAATCACCACCCGACCCATCAAATGGGTATCGGGCGATTTTTTGATCATCTGGGTCAGCATCACAAAAGCCTCATTGCCATCGCCCCCAAAGGCCATCACCGCACCATCCAATCCATAACCGCGCGAAAATGTTTTGGAAGCCGCAACAGCATCTTCATCAAGGGGATTTAATGCGCGTTCCAATCCACAAACAGTTGCTTTTTCAAGCCGCATGGGCAACCGGTCAATGCCCAGAACATGACAGCCCGAAAGCCGCCCAAGTTGGCAGGCAAATTGTCCCACCGGCCCCAGGCCCACCACAGCGACAAACTCGCCAAACACAAATTCACCCCGACGCATGGCATTTAAAGCAGTGCCCACCAGATGAATGGATGCGGCATCTTCATCGGCCACACCATCGGGAATCGGAATGGCCATATTGCGCGGCACACATGCATGAGATACATGCTGGGCATATCCTCCGCCCATACATGCCACCCGTGTGCCAATGGGAATATCTTCACACCCTTTTCCGTGGCCAATCACCACACCTGCATTGGAATACCCAAAGGGCCGGGGAGGTGCATCTGTTGGATTTTCCCTGCGTCGCTTCACCCCACCCAGTTCGGTTCCGGGGCTGATCATGCTGGCTTTTACCTCAATGAGCACTTGCCCCGGTTTGGGTTGGGGCATCTGCTCTTCAATAACCAGAATATTGCCTTTGCCATCTATGGCTGCTGCCCGACGTGTTTTACCGGCCATGATCCCTCCTACATTGCCACGATTTTTTTCATGCGTTTTGCCATTTCAATCTGCACGTTGCGATCTCCACCCACTTCGTGAATCACATACCGATCATAGCCAATTTCGCGCAACAGTTTAATCACAGTTGGCCAATCGGTATCGCCATCCATTAAAGGGACAAATTGCCGTTCGCGGCGCACAAAATCTTTAAAGTGAACCCGCTTGATGCGCTTTTTCAAACCGCGAATCCAGTGTTCGGGAAATCCGTAAAACATCATGTTGGCCGTGTCGAGATAAACCCCGATCCAGTTGTTGCCAACCGCATCGACAAACTCGGCATTTTCTCTTGGACTGAGTAGAAATTTGTTCCATACATTTTCAATGCCCACGGAAACCCCTTTGGATTGGGCATAAGGGGCAACGTCTTTCATCAATCCCAAAAAACGATCCCATGCTTCTTCGTAAGTTCCTTCGACTGTTAATTGCCCCGGATGCAGCAACACCCCGTCTGTGCCAAGCACATGGGCAATGTCAATGGCGCGTGTCAAACACGCCATTCCCTGTTTGTTGGCTTTGGCATCTGGGCTTAACAAATTGCCCCGCTCTTCATACCAGGCAATGGCACTGCCAATTTCAATACCAGCAGCATCGCATTTTTTCTTTACTGCGCGAATTTCATCATCGCTCATGTTGACATCGGGATCTCGCCCGGCCCCAAATACCAGTTCCAAACATTCATAACCAGCATCCTGACACAATTGCAGGGTTTCATCCAGCGACAAACTGCCCAGAATAATTTGCGTCACACCAATCTTCATCTCATCCTCCACACAATAAACAATGAACAATGAAATTGTACCATTGTTCATTGATGATTGAAAAATTACAACTTGAACCCGATGCTATTTTGAATTTTAATATCGCGTTTTTCAACCAGCAAAGGCGGTTTTGCATCGTAGCGCACATTGAGCGACATGGCCATGCTGATGCGCTGTGAAACATCGACTGTCAACGTTACATCTCCCAGGATGCGATAATCGCGCAAAGCATCGATCTGCGGCTGATAATAAACAACGCCGCCAAGATTCGCACGCTCATTCAAACGCCACAGCACCGACAGATAATTGCTCCACCTGTGATGATTGATGCGCGATAAATGAACATCGCCCGGAGACAGTGTCAAACGCTCATGCTCAAACATGTATGACGAGCCCCACCACAATTTTAAAAGATCGCTAAAAACCACCCCCAAGCGCACCCCAGCCCCAAACAAACTGCGAAAATCAAGCCTTCGGGATTTGTCGTAATTGATCTGGGCAAAACATTCTGGCAACAGGCGATCCTGCAATTTATAAATCCAGCGCCAGTGCAACAAGCCCGCATTTGAAAACCGAACCCCATTTTTCCAGCCCAGGTCCCCATTGCCCAACACAAATGTTTGCAAATGGGGCCAACCGTATCCGACA
>CAXNEV010000470.1:0-3097 GCA_964200925.1 Candidatus Latescibacterota bacterium
CCCCCACCACCGCCATCCAATATCAATTCTATCATGCGAAGCGCATGATCCAAAAAGCGTTTGTCACCCGACAACTCATACGCATGACACAGCGCCTCCATCTCTCGAGGCCCACCCGCTCGGCGGTGCAAACTGGGCAACTCTTTATACATAAACCGTCCATCGGGCATCACACAATGATCCAGCAAATCGTCCATCGCCTCCACAATCAAATCGGGAATCCGCTCGTCTTTTGTCGAAACGTAATACCGGTGCAACGCATTTACCGCAATCGAAATCATAAACGGCACGCGCACCTGCGTATGCGACGTATAAGGGGCCAAAAAAGCCCCAAAAGAATTTTTCCAATCGATAAACTGCTGGGCAATGTGTTTGCACGCATCCAAATATTTTTCTTCTTTGGTTTCATTGTAAACCGCAATCAACCCCCGCATCGCCCAGCCCGTTTCACGCGCTGCAAATCCACCCAACTTTGAAAACTTGGGCGACGCCAGTTGATACAACATATTATCGGCAATCGAAATCGCCTTTTCTAATGCCTCGCGTTTACCCGTCAAATGGTAATAATCCAGCAACCCTTCCGTCCACTCATGCGAGGGCGTGGCACTGCCCGTCACATGGCCTGCGGTGTGAATCGGCTGGCCGCCCATCTTCATTGGGTCATCGCTATAATGACAAAAATCCACATCAATCCAATGCTGTGCCGCCACACACCCCACATCGCGAAACCGCCGTTCGCCCGTTTTGGCAAACAACAAAAACATCGCATGGGGAAAGTCATATTCATTATTTGTCCAAACCATCTCACCCTTACCGCGCCCCTGCTGCGTGTAGCCATGATCCGGCCCATCGCCCCAGTGCATCATCCCCAACCCACAGTTGCGCCCGTCGGCCATGTTAATGATCCGCATTTCAATCGGAAAAAATTTATTCTCCGGAAACAAATTCTCCCACACCTGACTGTTGCGATACCACACCTCAGGCACAATCCCAATATCGGGATATTGAAATTGCAGCGACTGCAATACCACATCGTCCAAACTCAGCGACGAATCGTGAAAATAAAACTGCATCCGATGCGTCTTCGCCACGCCCTGAAGCACCTTGATTGGCCCACTTCCCGCAGGCAAAATCCCCACATCAATCCCATCTTCACCCACCTTCAACCCCTTGGGAAAATTCTGATGCGCCTGGAACGGCGTCACACACACGCCCTTTTCCCCATCACACCAGTCGGCCCAAAAATCCCCATAAAATGTCTCTAATACATGCTCCACCGCCTGATACACAATCAACTCCGCATCCAGCACCATCTCACCCGGCCCTTTTTTTACCCCGGTGCGATAGTGCCCCTCAGCCAGCGCACAGCGCACCTCGCCCGATGCCGATGGCCGAAACCGCAATGCAATCTCCGACACATCCACACTTTCAGCCTTTTCCCGATTGATAAACTGATAGTCCACCCGCACAAACGGCTTGCCTGCCCAAGCCTCCACCAGCACCCGAAAATCAAACAGCGATCCGTTTTCACCCGCATGTTTTCCAGACAGTTCCACCAATCCCCGTATCGGCCCTTTTTCAAGCACCTCAAAACGATCAATCTGCGATGTTTCAAACTGATTGCCCGAAACATCCGTCAGTGAAAATCCAGAAAAGGTACCCGGCCCAAATAGCTCTTTGCCATTGAGCACCACCTGCCGAAACAAATCAAATCCCTCACGCGCACACACAACCTTTAAAAGCCCTGCATCAATCTCCACACCTTCCGACTTTTCCGTCACCGTCACAACCTCATCGGGCATCGGATTTGAGATTTTCCCATCAAACCCAAACGTCAAGTCATGTGCCTTATTTCCCGGCAAATCCGCTTCAAAATGCGCCATCAACCATTTCACAGACCCATCGTCCCAACGTGCCGTCACATTTGTTTGCACCGAAATCGGCGTCCCACTATTTTGAATGCCAAAATCGGCAACATCCTTCAATTGCCCTTCTGCAAAGGGAATCCCCACCGAAACGGGTTCTGCCTTGCGCTCATACATCGACAATTTGTCAAAATGAATCTGGCTCATATTTGCTCCATATGTTTGGCCCGTTTGAACAACAACCCGTTAGATCGTTTCTTCTGAATGACTCGGGATTTGAAAAAATGACTCTTGAAACTATGTGCCATTTTTGCGTGGGTCAACTTCATTTTTACTGGCCACACATGTATTCTTGACGACCATAGAATATCTGTTATATTACCCGCGACAGGGGCATGGAGAAAAATGAATTTTTCCACTTACCAGGTTTATCAATCGCCCATCGTCCATCGTCTCTTTATATCAAGCTCTATAAATCTTCATCTCCTCCATCTTAACGAAAGGGTACAGATCATGGCATTGCAACTTGGGGATATCGCTCCCAATTTTACCGCCGAAACCACCGAAGGCACCATCACTTTTCACGACTGGTTGGGCCAGGGATGGGGCATTCTCTTCTCTCACCCGGCAGATTATACACCCGTATGCACCACAGAACTGGGCACCGTGGCAAAGTTGAAAAGTGAATTTGCCAAACGCAATGTCAAAGTGGCCGCCATCAGTGTGGATCCGCTCGAATCCCACAAAGGCTGGATTGGCGACATCAACGAAACACAACACACCACCGTTGACTATCCCATTATTGCCGATCCAAAACGCACGGTGTCAAATCTATATGGCATGATTCATCCCAATGCCGACAACACCTTAACTGTGCGCTCGGTTTTTGTCATTGGCCCAGACAAAAAAATCAAATTGATGATCACCTATCCGGCTTCCACCGGGCGCAACTTTGACGAAATCTTGCGCGTCATCGATTCTCTGCAACTCACCGCCAAACACAGCCTGGCCACCCCGGCCAATTGGAGACCCGGTGATGACGTCATCATCTCACCCTCGGTCTCAAATGAAGATGCCCAGAAGCGCTTTCCCGGTTACAAAACCATCAAACCGTATTTGCGTGTCATTCCGCAACCCAAGAGTTAAACCGTCTATCATCAGAGCAAGAAAAAAGACCTGAGATCGAAGCGATCACAGGTCTTTTTTCTGTAAGAGGATTTTTTTGCGTATTA
>CAXNEV010000471.1:0-3096 GCA_964200925.1 Candidatus Latescibacterota bacterium
GCACCCAGCACCATACTGCCAATTAAAAACAAATAATTAACAACCTGTTGGCCCACAAATTTGGGTGCACCAGCAAACCACTCCAAAAGTTTGACCATCGCCATCAAACTGCCCCAAAAAGTAACCGCTCCAATAATGCCCGAAGCCCCTGTGGCTACGACAAATTGCATGGGGATGGCATCTTGTTGAATAATGCTTTCATGCAATGCCGCACCGGCCACAAACACCGAGGCAATGCCACCAAACCCGTTGAGCAAAGCCACCATTTCAGGCATAGCCGTCATGGGAATGCGCATGGCCATCACAACCCCGATCAACGATCCGGCAACGATGCCATAAAAAATATATTCCAAACTGATAATGTGTTGATCCAGCAGGGTCACCACCACCGCAATCAACATCGCCAATGCACCCAATAAATTGCCGCGCACGGCCGTACGCGGATGGGTTAATCCTTTAAGCCCCAGAATAAACAACACCGAGGCAACCAGATAAACAAAATTGATCACATTGGCATTCATAGAGTCATCGTTCCATAAGACGATAGCCGACAGAATAATGGACAATGGTTTAAAGTGGATTTTGCCATCATCTATGGTCAATCGTCCATCGTTGGGTTTTTCAAATCTAATCGCGGCGTTTAAACATGCTCACCATCCGATGGGTCACCACAAACCCGCCCACCACATTAATGGTGGCAAACACCACAGCCGACACCCCCAAAATGGTTGTCAAAACCGAGTGTTGCATCCCCGCTGAAAGCACAGCACCAATAAGTGTAATACCCGAAATGGCGTTTGATCCCGACATCAATGGCGTGTGCAGCGTCGGGGGAATTTTGGTGATAATTTCAAATCCAACAAAAACCGCCAGCACAAAAACGGTCAATGCAGTAATGAGAATGTCCATAGAAACTCCTCATGCTGTATTCTATTTCGCAGGGTTAAAATCCCGCACTGGAAAACCATGAAAAACAAATCCATCGGCTATCTTTTATACAACGCACTTCGCACTGCTTTTTGACCCGCAACTCATGACTGCATCATCTCCTTAATCCGTTCATGAACAATGCCCCCATTTCGCGCAATGAGTGTTTCACTTACAATTTCATCATCCATATTGATCGTCAATACGCCATTTTTTGCGATCAAACCGAGAAAATTGGCAAGATTTTGAGCATACATCTGGCTTGCGTGATAAGGCACGGTAGCTGGCAAATTGAGTGGCCCAAGAATTTTAACGCCATGGGCAACCACCGTTTGGCCTGCTTGAGTAAGGGCACAATTGCCACCGCGTTCAGCCGCCAAATCGACAATCACACTGCCAGGGGCCATTGCTTTTACAGCGTCTTCTGTAATCAACAGCGGAGAAGGTTTGCCCGGAATAGCCGCCGTTGAAATCACAATGTGATTTTCGGCCACCACGCGCGCCAGTGCCTGGCGCTGGCGCACATAAAAATCTTCCGATAGTGCCTGCGCATACCCACCCGCCCCTTCGGCCTGTTCCGCATTCAATTTTAAATCGACAAACTGAGCACCCAAACTTTCAATTTGCTCCCTAACCGCAGCCCGTACATCATAAGCCTGCACCACAGCACCCAATCGTCGGGATGTGGCAATGGCTTGTAAACCAGCCACACCTGCGCCTATAATCAATACGCGGGCAGGTCTTACTGTGCCTGAAGCCGTCATCAACAAAGGAAACATACGCGGCACTTCCGCGGCCGCAATCAGCACGGCCTTATATCCGGTCACCGTAGCCATAGACGACAAAATATCCATACTTTGTGCCCGTGTAATACGGGGTATGAGCTCCATGGCAAAAAGCACGGCACCGCGTTGCGCCACAGCGCGGTTCATCTCGTGACCCGTAAAAGGATCGGCTCCTCCAATCAGCACCTGTCCAGTGCGAATGTGTGCCAGATCGGCTTTTCCACAATCGGGATTGGCTCCAGGCGTGCGCACCTGAAGAATCACATGGGCACGCTCAAACACCGTTTTCCGGTTGGCAACAATCTCGGCCCCTCGCGTGATATAGGCCTGGTCGGGATACCCGGCCGCATCACCAGCACGCGTTTCGACCAGAAGCTCAATCCCTTTGTTTTTGAGCGTTGCCCCCACATCGGGCACCATAGCCACCCGATGCTCATCTGGAAACGTTTCTTTTAGGATTCCAACAATCATAATCATAACCCTACCGATTATCAATCGGCGATGCACTCATGAATGTTCAAAAATCAACCCAACAATATCGCATCATGTGCAAATCACATTTTAAGCTTTGCAGATGCCCCTGGCAAGATACCGCGTTTTTTCATCTCTTTTAAAATGTGTTCACAGGTGCTGCACAGCGTAAAAACATGGCCTTCAAAATGGGGCACAGTTCCCATTTTTTTTCGGCAAACCCGGCAAAGAATAGGCGCACTTTTTGTCATAAGCACCTTCACGGGGTAAAATGGGTTTTCAAAAATGCCTGAACATCAGGATCATCAGACCAGCGAATTTGTGCCGTTTGCATCAGAGCCACAGCATCCCCCTGATGCCCAATATCCCAGTACAATTTGGCCAACATCAAGGTGGCAGCTTTGTGATCAAAATCATAATTGGCCAGCAAAATTTCACACTGTTTAACGGCAAGTGCGATTTTGCCCTGAATTTCATACACGCGCGCCAGGCCATATCTTGCATCAATATCACCTTCTTGAATCTCTATCACCCGAACATAAGCCTGTTCGGCCTGTGTCCAATTTTCGGCATTTTCGCCAACTTGACCGAGCCGTTTCCAAAGTTCTGCATTGGTTGGTTCTATACCAACTGCCCGGTAATACGCCATTGCCGCTTTTTCATACCGTCCCTGTTCAGCATAAACAATCCCCAAATATTTCCAGCTATTGGCATCTTCGGGTTTGAGATCGGCCACGCGTTCAAACGCTGTAATAGCCTCTGGAAACCGCCCCTGTTTCCGATATCCAACGCCTAAATTATAATATACCTTGGCACTGCGGTTGCCGTCACGTACTGATTTTTCAAATAAGGTCACATCATTTTGCCAGTCTCGATTGCGCAATCCTGTTCGCAACCCATAAAACCCAAAAAG
>CAXNEV010000472.1:0-3089 GCA_964200925.1 Candidatus Latescibacterota bacterium
GTGGGCTTGCGAGATGTTGGTCCGAACCTTTATAAACCGCAACCCCAAACCGCGTTTACTCGAAGGCAGTTTGCCCCAAAGTCATCCGTTTGTAAAAACATTGGCATCATTGACTGACAGAACGATCACCTGGAAAACCGATGATCACATGATGGTGAAACTGATGAATTGGAAAACGATGACGGAAAAATTGGGCGGGATGAACGCTCCAGTTGATCCACCTGAAGATGAACGCGCATTCTGGCTGGCGTTGTTTGGTCTGGAAAGTTCGGGCGAAGAACGTGTTCAAAAGTGGATAAACACATTGCCCCAAAGTGGGGAGATGTTTTATTGGGATACCGATGTGTTTTAGGCATGATTCAAATTTTATTTTTTCGACCCGCGTTTAAAGAAAATCGAGGTCTGCACCCAGATGGGCAGGCAAAACGCGTTCGGCATAAAGCCGGCGCCAGCCGCGTTCCGGGTTTGGGGGAGGCGTGAAAGTTTCCTGGCGGCGAGACAGTTCGCGGTCGTCAATGAGCAGATCCAGACGGCGTTGGGACACATTGAGGGATACCATGTCGCCATCGCGCACAAAGGCCAATGGGCCACCAGTGGCGGCTTCGGGTGAACAGTGCAGTACAACCGTGCCGTAAGATGTGCCACTCATTCGGGCATCGGATATGCGCACCATGTCTTTCACACCCTGACGGCCCAGATATTTGGGAATGGGCAATGAACCGGCTTCGGGAAAACCGCCACCCACTGGCCCGGCATTGCGCAAAATCATCACATGGTCTGGTGTGATGTTGAGCGAAGGGTCGTCTATGCGATGAGCGGCATCTTCGGGAGAGTCAAAAACGATGGCCGGGCCGGTGTGGGTTAACAGGTGTGGGCTTGCGGCGGCCACTTTGAGCACGGCTCCGTCGGGTGCGAGGTTGCCGCGTATGACGGCGAGTGAACCGGGGGGCTTCAGGGGATTTTCCAGCGTGCGAATGGTGGTTTGCCACGGCTGGGGGGGTAGAACTGTTTTTAAATAGTCGCCCAATATTTGGCCAGTGATAAGGGGCACCGAAAGATCCAGCAGAGATTCGAGGGCTTTGAGAACTGTAGGAATGCCCCCGGCTTTGTGCAAATCTTCCATATATCCTGAGCCGGTGGGTTTGCAATCGACCAGCAAAGGCACACGCAGGGCCACTTCGTGAAGGTCTTCCAGGGTGAGTTCGGTTCCGGCGCGTCGGGCAATGGCCAACAGGTGAACAATGGCGTTGGTTGAACCGCCCAGGGCGTTGAGCATGGTGATGGCATTCAGAAAAGATGCGCGGGAGAGCATCGTGCGGGGTTTGATTTGAGATTTGGCAAGTTGAACTGCCAAGCGGCCAGATTGCACACCAATGCGCAGCCGGTCGCCTGTGCCGGAAATGGGGGTTGCTCCTCCGGGAGCCATGAGTCCCAGCGTTTCAGACAGGCCGGCCATGGTTGAAGCCGTGCCCATGACCATACATGAACCGGGCGTGCTGCACAGCGATTGGGTGACGCCTTCAATTTGAGCATCCGATAAGTTGCCCGCGCGATAACTGGCCCAGTAACGTCGGCAGTCGGTGCAGGCCCCAAGCCGTTCGCCCTGATAGGAACCTGTGCGCATGGCCCCGGAAACGACCTGAATGGCTGGCACATTGGCCGAAGCCGCAGCCATGAGTTGAGCCGGCACCGTTTTGTCACACCCTCCCATCAGCACCACTGAATCCATTGGCTGGGCAGTGATGAGTTCTTCGGTTTCCATGGCCATCAGGTTGCGAAAAAGCATGGTGGTGGGCGAAAAAAAGATTTCGTGCAGCGACATGGTGGGGAACACAAAGGGCAAACCGCCCGATTCCAATATGCCGCGTTTGACAGCCTCAATTAAGTCGGGCATGTGGCCATGACACGGGTTGTAGTCGGATACGGTGCTGGCAATTCCAATAACAGGCCGGTTGATGTCTTCGGCATCATAACCTGCGGCTGCTAAAAAAGCGCGGCGCAAATATTTGCTGAAACCTGGATCGCCATAAGAGGTTAAATTGCGGTAAAGACCGGAGGTGTCATTTTCCATTTTCAAGTACCCTGTTCGCAGCAACCAGCATCCCATTAATAATCTCACCCGCCAATTGATTTACTTTCACTTTTATCTGATCCAAATCGCCTGACGACAATTCTGGATGATCGGCTGATGTGGCAGAAACGTAGTATTTGATTTTGGGTTCTGTGCCGGATGGCCGTGCGGTTACACGGGTGTGTCCGGCATCGGTAAAGGTAAACGCCAAGACGTTGCCTTTGGCACTTTGCACGGTGCGCGTTTGCCCGGTTTTGAGGTTTTTGGCCTGCAAGGTTTGATAATCGATGACTTCGACCACATGGTGACCGCCGATTATTTTTGGAGGATTGTTCCTCAGGCCCACCATAATCTGTGCAATTTCGCGGTTGCCCTGCGCCCCTTCGCGATAAGTCGATTTTTGAACTTCAATAAAGTAGCCAAATCGCGTGTAAATCGCATCGAGATAATCGCGCAAGGTCTGGCCATGTTTTTTGCACATGGCGGCGCATTCCGATAACAAAACAGCCGCAGCGGCGGCGTCTTTGTCGCGTGCAAAATCACCGGCAAGGTAGCCATGGCTTTCTTCGGTGCCATAAAGAAAGGTTTCGCCGGGGGCAAGGGTATTGATCACTTCGGCAATGTATTTAAATCCCACAAGCAGGTTGTCAACCGGGTGTGCGCCAAAACCCCTGGTTATAAGGCTGATGAGGTCGGTGGTGACAATGCTTTTGCACACGATGCTTTTGGCGGGCAGGCTGCCCCGTTTTTTGTGGGCAGCGAGAATGTAATGGCACAAAATGACGCCGATCTGGTTGCCGTTGAGTGCCAGTTCAGACGGTGAAGCAACCCAGCCTTTTGTGGGGTGGGGCAAGGCGCACCCCAGGCGGTCGGCATCGGGGTCGCTGGCAAGCACAATGTCGGCATTTTTTGTTGTGGCTTCTTCAATGGCCAAACTGAGCGCCATAGGATCTTCGGGATTGGCCACGCCGTTTGCCACCGTGGGGAAGTTGCCATCGGGCACATTTTGTGCGATGAC
>CAXNEV010000473.1:0-3088 GCA_964200925.1 Candidatus Latescibacterota bacterium
CTCGATAATGGCAATGAAAAAGAAGGGTATGGCGTGCGCATTTTGGGAGAAACCCATGACCTGACTTTCACCAACAACCGCATTGGAAACCACGACACCACCATCCAGCGCATTGGTATTTATATTGGCGAAAAAGCCGACAATGTGCATCTCCATCAGAACAACCTATCGGGCAATGTCGATGCCGACGTGGAAGACACACGCAAAGCGGTTACTGTTCAACATTGAACGCACACCTGAATTTCCACCGTTACCCATTCCCTTTTTAGAGGTTTTATGCCCGATCTGCACATTGTTCAAATCGCCGACGTAATCGTCAATTATTCGCTTCGTTTAAAACCCGGTGAAACGCTGTTGATCCGCGCCGAATCGGTGGCCGAACCCCTTATCAAAGAAACCTATCGCGCAGCCTTGAAAGCCGGGGCACGGGTTGCCACGCAAATTGGCCTGCCCGGCATGGGCAAAATCTTTATGGACGAGGCCAATGATGACCAAATCAACTGGATTTCACCGCTTTACAAAATGGCCGCCGAAGAATTTGACGCTTTTCTTGCCATTCAGGCAGATTCCAACACCCGCGAAGGCACCCACTTTGATCCCGAAAAACAGGCCAAACTCAGCAAAGTCAATCAGCCTACCCGCGACCTGTTTATGAAACGCGCCGCCGAAGGCAAACTGAAATGGTGCGTCACGCTGTTTCCCACCAACGCCCACGCACAAGATGCCGATATGGCCCTGGAAGACTATACCAACTTTGTTTTTGATGCCTGCCTGCCCGACAAAAACGACCCAATTGGTTTCTGGAAACGC
Organism: Candidatus Latescibacterota bacterium; assembly: GCA_964200925.1. Classification (GTDB taxonomy): domain Bacteria; phylum Latescibacterota; class UBA2968; order UBA2968; family UBA2968; genus CAXNEV01. The sequence continues at coordinate 811 of CAXNEV010000473.1, forward strand.
ATCGAAACCAGCCAGAATCGCCTAATTGAATTTCTCAACACCGTTAAAGAAATCCGATTGATCGCACCCGACACCGACCTTCGGGTCAATGTGGAAGGTCGCACCTGGATCAACTGTTGCGGCCACGAAAACTTTCCCGACGGCGAAGTGTTCACAGGTCCAGTTGAAACCAAAACCGAAGGCCATGTGCGTTTCACATATCCTGCCATTCACAATGCCCAGGAAGTGATCAATGCCCGGTTGTGGTTTGAAAAAGGCCGCGTGGTCAAAGCCACTGCCGACAAGGGCGAAGGGTTTCTCAATGACATGCTCAACCGCGACGAAGGAGCTCGCGTTCTGGGCGAGTTTGCCATTGGCACCAATCCCGGCATTCAGCAATTCACGCGCAATACCCTTTTTGATGAAAAAATCAAAGGCACCGTTCATATGGCAGTGGGCATGTCTTATCCCGAAAGCGGTGGGGTGAATCAATCTCAGATCCACTGGGACATGGTGTGTGACATGCGCAATGGCGGCAAGCTTTATGCCGATGGAAAACTCATTTACAAAGAGGGTGCTTTTACCGTCAATTTTGACGGCGAACAGTAACCAACAATTTCCCACGAAACATTAAAAAAAAAGGCAATCCCAATGCAAAAAACAAAACTGACCTTTGGCAAACCCGGCCAGGTCGGCATGGATGCAGACATTCTGGATCAGGCAACAGGTTTGATCCAATCAGAAATTGATGCCCATCGCTTAACGGCTGGGGCCTTATTGGTTGCGCGAAATGGCATCATTGTCACACATCGGGGATTGGGCCATTTGTCGCCCAAAGCCAATTCCCCTGCCACACAACCCGAAAGTGTTTTTCTTCTGGCTTCCATTACCAAACCCGTTGCGGTTTGTGCCCTCATGATGCTGGTCGAACGCGGGTTGGTTTCATTAAACGATCCCGTTGCTCTCTATATTCCCGAATTTAAAGGTGAAGATCGCCAGGGTGTTCTCGTGCGACATCTGCTCTCTCATACCTCCGGACTGCCCGACATGTTGCCTGAAAATACCGATTTGAGACGCGCCCATGTTCCCTTGAGCACATTTGTAGAACGCGCCTGTCATACGCCCCTGCTGTTTCCGCCCAATACCGATTTTTCCTATCAAAGCAAAGGCATTTTACTCGCTTCAGAAATTGTTGAAAGAATCACACATAAACGACTGCGCGACTTTCTATTACAAGAAATATTTATACCTTTAGATATGCACAACAGCGCCCTGGGTTTGGGATCGTTCACAATTGAAAACACGGTGTGGTGCGGAAACGCCATCGAGCAATCTGAAGATGAAAAACGCTTTGGGGCCAACAGCTCCTACTGGCGCGATATGGGCCACCCCTGGGGGGGCATGCACAGCACCACAACAGACCTGGCCATTTTGCTTCAAACCATGCTCAACAAAGGAAGGTATGGATCAACGCGCCTCTTTAGCCCGGCCACCGTTCAAACCATGACCACCAATCAGAACCCTTTTCTCAATGCCCCGTGGGGATTGGGCTGGGGCCTTGCAAATGCACGTGTTTGGAATGATTTTGGAGAAATTGTTGCGCCCACCACATTTGGCCACACGGGTGCCACAGGCACCGTTGCCTGGGCCGATCCCACGCGCGAGCTTCTGTGTGTTGTGCTCACAAATTACAGAGTCGATAACGGCAGCCTGTTAAGACGGGTCTCCAATCGCGTTTGCGCTGCGGTTGAAGATTAACACACGCTTGAAAAATTAAGGCGCAATGCGCAAGATGCGGTCATCTAACACCCCAGGATTGCCGCGCCCATCCCGGTTGCTGGTGGCCAAATAAACCTGGCCATGTGGCCCCACGATCACATCGCGCAGCCGCCCAAATTGCCCCTGATAAAGCACCTCTTTTTCAACCACGCCAGATCCATCCACTGAAAGCATCAAACGCACCAGTGCCGAACCTTTTAGGGTCACAAACAGCAAACTTCCCTTCCAGGCGGGAATCAAATCTGACATATAAATATCTGCCCCTGCCGGGGCTATGGTGGGAGTCCACACCGACAGGGGTTCGACAATGCCATTGGCCTGGCAAAAAACCTGTTCGGTTGAAGACACATCGTTGTCGCAAAAACCGCGCACATTGGGCCAGCCGTAATTTCCTCCGGGGCGAATCAGGTTTACTTCGTCATTATCACCCGGCCCGTGTTCGGTGCTGTATAACACACCCGTCGCCGGGTGAAAAACAAGCCCCTGCGGATTGCGATGTCCATGTGAATACACCGCACTG
>CAXNEV010000474.1:0-3076 GCA_964200925.1 Candidatus Latescibacterota bacterium
CCACCATTGCGCAGTCGTCCAGAAGATATTTTGCAACTCATTGAACATTTTATCAAGTTGCACAGCATTGAACTCAATATGCCCCCGATCACATTTGACGAAGAATCATTACCCCTGCTCAAGCACTATCGCTGGCCGGGCAATGCCCGCGAATTGAAAAACCTGATCAATCGCCTGATGGTGTTGTCACCTGTGCGCCAAATCTCTGCTTCCATTTTAACCGAACATCTCAAAGGTGTGGCATTCCCACCCGAATCCAACAAACAATTGCCCGTTCACCTGGGAAAAACACCCGCAGAATCCGATCGCGATTTGCTTTATTGGGCCATTCTTGAAGTGGCGCGCGACATCAAAGAACTCAAAGCCTTTTTGATGCAACAATCACCAGCAGGCACAATGCGACCACTGCCCATTTTTCACCCCAATCAAACGCCAATTGACCCGGTTACTGAAGTAGAATATACCGAAGCTACACCAAATCATCAGGAAGAAGACATACGCCCCTTGCAAGATGTCGAACGCGATACCATTATTAAAGCTTTGCGAGCTACCGGTGGACACCGAAAAAAAGCCGCAGAACGACTTGGTATGGCCGAACGCACCCTTTATAGAAAAATTCAACAATACAATTTATAAAAAAGGGGTGCCGTCTCGGTTTTACGTATCCAAATCGGCAAGTATAACAAAAAAACAGGTGAACATGCTTTTGGAAATATGGCAGGGTGTTTCAAGCTGACCGCAAGTGGGCGACATCTGGCCAAAACAAATTTATTCGGAACTTTTCTGATCCTTCTGTGTCTAATTCGGCGAACCGGTTATTCACAATCTGCCTAAAAACCAGGTCTTTTGTGATGTAACATAGCAGATACCCTGATGTTGAATTTTCAAATATTTCCGGCGATAACGGTCATGACGATGGCAAGAATCGCCTCACCCTATCTCATTTTAAATGCACTGGCGCTATCCTGTAGTTTCGATATCCGAACCTGTTGGTTCAAAAGGAGTGACCGCATGATGACACGCAATATCTTCGCCAAATTTTCGGCCTGGTCTGGAATAGCTGTTTTAAGTTTGTTTTTGTTCATGGTTTCATCTGCACCTGCAGCCCTCACCCTCGAAGAACAGCAGGCCATTGCGCAAATTAAACAATACAACACGGCTTTTAAAGCCATTGCTCGCGAAGTGACCCCATCGGTTGTCACCATCAACGTCACCAAAAAAGCCAAAGAAAATGACCGGCGACAGCCCCCGGCTTTTTTCTGGCAATTTCCCCAACCCGAAGACCAGCAAAGCCTCGGTTCAGGCATCATTATGACCGCTGATGGATACATTCTCACCAACAACCATGTGGCCGGTGAAGCCGACAAACTCACCGTGCGATTGAGCGACAACCGCGAATTTGACGCCGAACTGATGGGCACAGATCCTCGCACCGATATTGCCGTGGTCAAAATCAAAACCACGGGTTTAAAACCCGCGCCGATTGGCCATTCTGACCACGTTGAAATTGGCGAATGGGTGCTGGCTGTGGGCGCACCGCTCGATCTGGAATCGACCGTTACGGCAGGCATTGTGAGCGCGGTGGGGCGCGATATCAACATTCTGCAAGATTCCAACGGGCTGAGCATTGAAGATTTCATTCAAACCGACGCGGCCATCAACCCTGGAAATTCGGGCGGTGCACTGGTCAACCTCAATGGCGAAGTCATTGGTGTCAACACGGCCATTGCCACCCCTTCGGGTGCTTTTGTCGGATACGGGTTTGCCGTGCCCATTGACCTGGCCAAAAAAGTGATGGATGACATTGTCAAATACGGCGAAGTCAAACGCGGTTTCCTCGGCGTGAGCCTTGAAGCAGTGGATGCCGGCAAAGCCAGTGCCTTTGGCCTGGACAGGCCGCAGGGCGTGCTCATCAGCCAGGTTCACAGCAGTACACCAGCAAGCAAAGCGGGGTTGCGCGATGGCGACATCATCCTGTCTTTGGATGGCCAAACCGTTAATCGGCCCAACCATGTGCAGAGTTTGGTGGCGCGCAAACACCCCGGCGACGTCGTAGAAATGAAAATTCGTCGCACGTCTAAAAACATCACGATTCAAGCCACCCTGGGCGACAAACTGCCCGACAACCTTCAAGAACAGGCCACAGGGCCCATCGGCGAAACCGACAGTGGCATATCGGGCATTGGTTTAACCGTGCGCAACATCACCCCCGAACTGACACAAATGTATGGAATTTCTACCAATGTTGAAGGGGTTATCGTAACCGAAGTTTCGCGTTCGGTAGCGCGAACCGGATTTGTGCGGGGAGATATCATCTTTGGCGTTCGCCAAAAATCCTTTGAGCAGATCATTCGGTCAGTCAGTGATTTTGAAGCTGCCCTGAAAAAACTCGAAAAAGGCCAATATGCGGCCTTCAGTGTTGAAAATGAAGGCCGTCGCAGGTTTGTGGATATTCAGATTCCCGAATAGCCCATGCGACCACCCATTTTAAAAAATCTCTCGTTGTACAAAGGTTGGACACCCTATTCTTTTTCTGTTTTTTTATTTTCTTTTTTGAAACCACAACAAGTAGGGGCGGATTCATTCATCCGCCCCTACGCCTTTTTATAAGGCCTTTTTATGAGCACCGCCAACACAGCGCACCTCATCATTGCCGATAGTGAAACCAATGCCGATCTGTATTATGCCACACATTTTTCTGCGCCCGATGCCTTCATCTTTCTGAAAACATCAACCGAAACAGTATTGCTCATTTCCGATCTGGAACTGGATCGGGCCCGGTCACAATCGCGTGTGGATACCATACTCCCTTTGTCGCACTATATTGAAAAAGCCAAAAAAACAGGCATTGAAACACCCAATATGGGGCATGCCCTGAACCTTTTTTTGCAAGAAAAAGGGATTCGTCACCTCCAGGTACCGCGCACATTTCCGATCTCACTGGCCGATGAGTTGCGTTCACAAGGGTATGCGCTCGCATTTCCAGATGGAGCCTTCTGGCCCGAACGCGAAATCAAAACCCCCGATGAAATCGAATATATTCGCCAGGTACAACGCCACACCGAAAAGGCCATGG
>CAXNEV010000475.1:0-3075 GCA_964200925.1 Candidatus Latescibacterota bacterium
GCCAATCAAGTTGCCCCAATTGCTGATCAATAACCCGCGTTCAATCACCGCGCGATCTACCATTTGGCGAACCCCACCGGTGAGATTGCACATATACTTCAATTGCGGGTTTTGATCCACGACCTTTGTGGTTAACAACGGAGAGGCCCATCCGGTAATGACAATTTCAGCCCCTGCACCTTGAATGGCTCTGGCGTAACTGCTTTCATCCATTTTTTCGCCATTTTGCACCTTCAGATTTACAATACCGGCCAATTCGACCATCATATCGGGAGTCATAAATTGTTCCACATTGCGTCCAACCACCATCAATGCGTTGATCATATCCCCCCCTTTTTGTGCGGTTGATTACAAAACCTCTCACAGGGAATCTTGTGGCCCCTGATCGAGGTTTTTTTTAGATCACATCGGTGTGTTCGCGCACCTGCATCTGTGCGGCTTCACGGCCTTCGATCAATGAAATGCCTTCTTGTTCAATCACGCGCATGCTTTTCCATTTCCCACTTCTAAATCGAAAATAAAAGGCAATGGCCATCACGGCAATGTAGGCACTGATAAAAAACCAGGTGGCATAAATGCCCCAATCAAAAACGGCAACGGCTAAATAGGTGGGAACAACCAGTATGGCCGTGGACAAAATCAGGGTCATCCACATGACAAATTGCGTGTCGCCCGCGCCTTTTACCGCAGAGGAAAAAACGATAAAGGCCGCATCAAACAAACAATAAAAAGCGACAAATCGCAACAACACAACAGCCAAATCACGAACGGGTTGAAAGGTTGACGGATCAGAATGCGAAGCAAATGGCTGCATAAACACATCGGGCAACAACCCATATCCCAATACCATAAACAGCATATACCCCAAACTGAGGTGCAGGGCCGAATAGGTACATTTTTCTGCCAACTCAACCTGGTTATCACCCAAATATTGCCCGACCAGCGTTGAAACCGCAATGCCCAATCCCAACATCGGCAAAAAAGCCAAAGTATTGATATTAAACGTTAAATTGGTAGCCGCCAATTCGACCGCCCCCAACCGGCCCACCAGCAAAACAAACATGGAAAATCCCAAAATATCGATCATAAAATGCAACCCACTGGGAGCCCCATAGCGCCACAACCGCAGCAACAACACCCGATCCAACCGCCACCCTTTTAGCGTGTAAAATTGTTCTCGGTAGGGCTTTTGAAATATCAAAACCATAAAAGCCACACAACCAAAAACCTGTGAAACCACCGTTGCCCAAGCCGCCCCTTCAATGCCTTTTTCGGGAAATCCCCAATACCCAAAAATCCAGACATAGTCCAGTACAATATTGATCACAGCAGCAATCACATTGACCCACAACACCGTCCAGGTATCCCCTCGGCCGGAAAAAAAAGCCGAAAGCCCGGCCATTAAAAATACAGGCCACAACCACGCTGTTAAAATTTCAAAATAGATTATTTCCTGGTCGCGGATGTTTTTTTCATGTCCAACCAGATTGAAAATCCATTCTGAAGCCGGGGCCAGCAACACCATTAACACGCCGGCAAAAAGGCTGAAATAAATACCCTGCCAGACCGCAGACCCCACGCGATCAAACCGTTTTGCACCAAAATATTGGGCAACAAAGGTATTGACATAACTGGCTGTACCCAAAAAAAAGCTGCCAAAGGCAAAACTCAACAATCCAGCGGGCAATGCCGCAGCCAGGGCTTCACGGCTGTACCAGGTTAAAAACATGCGATCGACAAAATGCATCAAACTCCAAGACCCCATGCTCAAAATCATGGGGCCAGAAATTTTCAGCACTTCTTTATACCCACCCGCCTGGGCCCATCGTTGAACCATATATGCTCCTGTTAGATACCGGTTAATCTTAACTTGATCTGTTGTTAATTGCGTGTATTTTTATACCAATTGCACGAACTTAATTTGAAAGGAAAAAACCATGACCTTCGATTTTGTTGTAATTGGCGGAGGCAGCGCCGGGTATGCTGCCGCACGCACAGCCTCTGAAGCTGGGGCAAAAGTAGCCATTGTTGACAAAGGCCCGCTTGGCGGATTGTGCATCTTAAAAGGCTGTATGCCCACCAAAACCATTTTGCGCTCGTCAGATGTGATGTCTTTGATGCACCGAGCCAAAGAATTTGGCCTTCGGGCGACAAACGTACAAGCCCGATTATCTGAAATCAACACCCGCAAAAAACGCCTGGTCAAAGAATTTGCTGACTATCGCATCAAACAACTCAAAAGCCCCCGGTTTACGCTTATTCGCGGCAAAGCCCAATTTGTGGACAACACGGCAATCAGGGTTTCTGGAAAAACCATCAAAGCAAAAAGTTTTTTGATTGGAACCGGATCTGTGGCGGCACACATTCCCATTCCTGGATTGGACGACGCGGGTTATATCACCAGCGACGAAGCCTTGGAATTGCGCAAACAACCCAAATCCATGATCGTGCTTGGAGGCGGTCCAGTGGCCACCGAATTGGCTCAGTTTTTCTGTCGCATTGGCACCAGGGTTTCGCTCATTCAACGCAGCAACCACATTTTCAGCAGCACAGATGAAGACCTGGCCAAGCCAATAGAAGCGCGTTTTCAAGAAGAGGGAATGGCGGTTTATACCGGTACTCAATTGCACAAATTCACGGCAAAAAATGGCCTTAAAACCGCGCATTTCACCCACAATGGCAAACCCAAACGCACATCGGCAGAGGTTGTTTTACAGGCGCTTGGTCGGAAACCCAACATCGAGGGTCTGTGCCTGGAAAAAGCTGGGGTGGATGTTCAAAACGGACGCATTGTTGTGGACAACCATATGCGCACCAGTGCCCCCAACATTTATGCCGCTGGAGATTGCACGGGATTGTATGAAATTGTACACATCGCCATTCAGCAGGGTGAAATTGCCGGGCACAACGCCGTTCACAACACCCCCAAAAAAGCCATTGACTACCGTTTAAAAGCCGAAGTCATTTTTACCGACCCGCAATTTGCCTCTGTGGGTTTGACCGAAAAGGAATGCAAAAACAAAGGCATTGCCTATCGCGTGGCCACCTATCCTTTTGGCGATCACGGCAAATCGA
>CAXNEV010000476.1:0-3024 GCA_964200925.1 Candidatus Latescibacterota bacterium
GCACCACAATCATCCAGATGAACGTTTGAAATTCAAAAAACGATTCTACCACCACTTCATTCACATTTAATTTCGATTTTTCTTCGTAGGGTGCCAATTTCAAAAAGACACTCATATCGTGAAATTCAAGCACCTGATTGCGAAATACAAACCCGGTAAACAACAAAAACACACCCGCCATCACATAGGCAATGGGTGAACCAAAAAAAGACCGCATCTCTTTTCCAAAAATTGCCGCGACATTGCCCATTACAAACCCTCCTCATGCGTGGTCAATTCGTGGAAAATCTCTTCCAAAGACAACTCTTCTTTTCGAAACTCGAGCAACCCAATATCGAGCCGGGAAATGGTTTCTGAAATTTGCGGAGCCATATCTTTGTTTGCCGCACAATCGACCAGCAAAACGGTGTTGCCATCGCGATTTTCAGTTATGACCTGCACATCGGGCAAACCGAGAAGTGCTTCCACAGCCCGATCTGTACCCTTGGATACTCGCACCAGATACCGCACCCTGCCGCGCACACTTGCCGTTAAATTTTCGGTTGTATCCATTGCGGCAATCCGGCCTTTATCAATAATAATCACGCGGTCACATGTCATTTCAACTTCTGGCAAAATGTGCGTACTCAAAATGACCGTGCGCTCCTGGGCCAGTTCGCGAATCAAATGGCGAACTTCCCGAATCTGGTTGGGATCGAGGCCCGAGGTGGGTTCATCCATAATAATCACTTCGGGATTGTGCACAATGGCCTGGGCAAGCCCAACGCGCTGGCGATACCCTTTAGACAATTGGCCAATCAATTGATTGGCCCGGTCTGAAAGCCCGCACTGGGCCATTACCTCGTCAATGCGACCACGGGCTTTTGCGCTGGGCACACCTTTGATTTTGGCCACAAAATCGAGATAAGTTTTCACTTTCATATCGCGATATAACGGAGGCAATTCTGGCAAATAACCAATGCGGCGTTTGACTTCTAAGGGTTCTCCAAAAATATCAAAACCCGCAATTCGGGCCGTGCCTGCACTGGCGGGTAAATAACAGGTCAACACGCGCATGGTCGTGGTTTTTCCCGCGCCATTTGGCCCCAAAAAACCCACGATTTCACCTTTGCCCACTTGAAAGGAAATATCGTCAACCGCAGTAAATGATCCGTAGCGTTTGCTCAGGTGGTCAACTTCGATCACGGCCTTTGTCCTCGCATCTATTTTTTTTGTGAACCCTCAGATTATGCGCGAATTTTTCGCACGCGCTTTTTAAAAAATTGCATCAAAGGTTCTGCATAGGATTCTTGTGTTGTAATTTCGACCACATCGACCCCTATTTTGTGAAACAACCGCCGGCGAAATTCGTTCTCTTCTTGGGCCAGTTGGCTAAAGGTATTGCGAACCTGTGCATCGCCAAAATCAACCAGCACCCCTTCACCCGTTTCGGCATCTTCCAGTTCCACAATGCCGATATCTGGCACATGAAATTCCCTCGGATCTGACAGCGCAACCGCCACCAGATCGTGCCGTTTGTTGGCCACCCGCAGGGCTTTTTCATAATTGTTACTCATAAAATCCGAGACCAGAAAAGCCACGCTTTTTCGATGAGTCACCCGGTTTAAGTATTCCAGAGCAGCGCCAATATCTGTGCCTTTGCGTTTGGGCTGAAAATACAGCAACTCGCGAATGACCCGCAGCACATGTTTTTTGCCTTTTTTGGGTGGAATGAACAATTCAACATCGTCGGTAAACACAATTAAGCCCACCCGATCGTTGTTTTGAATGGCAGAAAAAGCCAGCAGGGCACAAATTTCAACCCCGATCTCGCCTTTCATTTGAGTAACCGTGCCAAAATCACCCGATGCACTGGCATCTACCATCAACATCACCGTGAGTTCGCGCTCTTCCTCGAAAATCTTCACATACGGTGCACCAATGCGCGCAGTCACATTCCAGTCGATGGTGCGAATATCATCCCCTGAAAGATATTCGCGCACTTCAGAAAAGGCCATACCCCGCCCTTTAAACACCGAATGATATTCTCCTGCAAATACGGTGTTCACCAGATTGCGCGTGCGAATTTCGATTCGCTTTACTTTTTTGAGAATCTCAGCGGGAATCATAACATTGATGAGGCCGGTTACTGGCGGCTGGTAGGGTTGGAAACCAACCACCAGCCTTTAGCCTCCAACTCCTTTGTTTACGGCACTTCCACATGGTCAAAAACCTGTCGCACCACATCTTCGGGGCCAATTTCTTCGGCCTCGGCTTCATAGGTTACCAGAATCCGATGGCGCAACACATCCATGCCAATGGCCTTGATATCTTCGGGGGTCACATATCCGCGATGGCGCAAAAAGGCATGGGCTTTGGCGGCACGCGTCAGGGCAATGGAAGCGCGCGGCGATCCTCCAAATTCAATCAATTCTGTCAAATTGCTCAGGCCATAAGCGGCCGGATCGCGCGTGGCCAAAACCAGATCTACTACATAATCTTTGATTTTGGAATCCACATAAACCTGATCAACCACCTTTCTGGCGCGAATCAAATCGTCGGTGGTAATCACAGCGGAAATGTCAGGCACGACCCCACTGCCCATGCGATCCACAATCAGGCGTTCCTCCTGTTTGTTGGGATAAGTCACACGCACTTTCAGCATAAAGCGATCCACCTGAGCTTCGGGCAAGGGATAGGTGCCTTCTTGCTCAATGGGATTTTGCGTGGCTAAAACGAGAAAAGGATCGGGCAAAACAAATGTTTCGTTGCCAATGGTTACTTGGCGCTCTTGCATGGCCTCTAACAGGGCACTTTGCACTTTTGAAGGAGCGCGGTTGACCTCATCGGCCAAAACCAGTTGGGCAAAAATGGGGCCTTTGTGCGTGACAAATTCACCCGTTTGCTGTCGATAAACCATGGTGCCCACCAGGTCTGCTGGCAGCAAATCCGGGGTAAATTGAATGCGTTTAAAAGATGCCTGAATCGAATGCGCCAGGGCACTAACGGTTAATGTTTTGGCCAACCCCGGTACGCCTTCTAACA
>CAXNEV010000477.1:0-3024 GCA_964200925.1 Candidatus Latescibacterota bacterium
TGGGTTCGCCATATTGAGCCACCCAACCTGCAATGCCCTCACCCAGTTTAAAACTTCGAGAGCTGCTGCTGGTATGGTAAAAGCTTATTCCCGTGTCTTCTTGTCCACGCGCAGCGCGCACTGTCAATTCATTGTGTTCGCGATTGAGAAGCATTAACGAACAGTTTTCAGCATTGGTCTCATCGATAATGGTGTCAATAATCACTTCAAAAACTTTGCGAGGATCCCGGGTGTATTTCAGCGTTTCACCAATGCGCCGTACCACCGACAATTCGCGCACTTTTTCTTCAAATCTCTGGGTGGTGCGGTAAAGCTCTCTGATGTATAGATCGCGCTGTGAAATGGCTCGTGCGATCTCTTCCTGGATCCGCTGAACCATGATTGCTTCACTCATCATAAAAGCACACCTTTACCAAAAAGAAAAATCCCTGCCGAACACACAAACAGCCCGACAGGGTTAAGGTAAAACAAATAAAAATCTTTGGCAAGCACAGACCCATGCACAACTACCCGGTCAAATAGCTGAAAAATTCGTTGATTTCATCCTGTTCGGCTTTTAAATCGCTCTCAAGTTTGGCAATTTGAGCGTTTTTCAACTTGAGCCTTGTTTGCACAAGTTCATTGGGTCTGGCAATAACAGCTTCATAACAAAGCCCAATGCCACATCGCTTGGTTAAAATATTGGCCAAATGCACGATGATCGATTCTTTGAGAAATTGCTCTTCGGCTATCATCAAATTGTGATGTGCCGAAATTGGATTAATCAGGATTTCAGGAAATTTCCAGCGCGCCGCTAACAATGCCCCAACTTCGGCATGATCAATGTTGAGAATATCGGTCTCGGCTTCTAAGGCCGATCGCTCTTCTTCGATCATTTCTTGAACCACTTCGGCATAATGCGCACTAAAATAGGTGTCCAAAATGACTTTGCCCAGATCGTGCAACAAACCCGCCACAAAAAAAGTGCCCGTATCGCGATACCCCAGGGATTTGGCAATCAGGCGCGATGCCGTGCCACAACCAATGGAATGAATCCAGAAAGCTTCGCGGTCAAAACTGACTTCTTTGGAGTTTCGCGACAGGGTTTCAAAAACCGACACACTTAAAGCCAGGCTGCGCACGGTGTCAAAACCCAGCACCACAACCGCCTGAGGAATGGTGGTAATGCGCCGGGAAAAACCGTAAAATGCCGAATTGGCCAGATTCAGCACTTTGGCCGAAACCGACATATCCCGCGCCACCAATTCTGCCAACTCATTGGCACTGGACCCCGAATCATCGGCCACTTCTAAAATGCGGCTCACTATGACCGGTAGCGTCGGCAAATTTTTAATATTTCGAATGCCCAGCCTGATATCTTCGCGATCCATAATAAACTCCCAAACAGCCCACAATACATTACAACCCCAAAAAATAAAATAAGTGCGCCCACAAGGAATCGAACCTTGAACCTACTGATTAAGAGTCAGTTGCTCTGCCAATTGAGCTATGAGCGCATTTTAAAAAGCTGCCAACCTTTTACAAGTTGAGGCTGGAAAACCCATTACATCAGAATGGCTCAGAAATCTAAAGAACCCCATATGCTTTGTCAAGGGCTTTATGGCTCTGCTTTAGAAGGGCCAATGGCATCGATTTTGGCGTCGAGATCCGCAATGGTTTCGCTCAGAGCATGCGCTTCGGCATCCAGTGTTGCAAGTTGTTCTTCTGCCTCTTTGGCCAGCCGGTTGACCTTTTCTATTTCTGCTTCATGGCGGGCACGAACGTCGTGAATCTGCTTCACTTGAGGCATTAGTGCGCCTCGTTGAAGGTTAAAATCAACCATCATTTGCAGCAAAAATACCGCACAAAACAGTGTGATAATGCCAAAAATCCATTCCACATTCAACTCCTATGCTCCTCGTTCAAAAGTGCCACTTCGCCCTCCGCTTTTGCGCAACAAGCGAATTTGCCCAATGACCATGCCCCGATCCACGGCCTTGCACATGTCGTAAATGGTCAACAGCGCAACGCTTACCGCGGTTAATGCCTCCATTTCAACCCCCGTTCGGTCTGGCACGCGCACAATTGCACGCGCTTCAATTCGGGTGTCAAAAACCTCAAAAGCCAACTCAATTCCTGTAATGGCCAGGGGATGGCACAATGGGATAATGTCCGATGTGCGTTTGGCCGCCATAATGCCGGCAATGCGCGCCGTTTCCAGCACATTGCCCTTGGGCAGTTCACCCTGCGCAATCAACCGAACGGTTTCGACCTTCATGGCAATTTCACCTGCCACCACGGCCTCGCGGTTTGTTATGGCCTTATCGGTTACATCGACCATGTGCACCGCGCCGTCTTCGTCGATATGTGTCAATTTTGCCATGAATATTACCCCGCACAGTTTGAGCGACCCGGCAGATCGCCTTTGTTTACCATTCTGTCAACAAAATCAAATCCAATTTTGTGCCTGCCGTAACCTGTTCAACTTCGGCTCCTACCACAAACAAACTGTTGGCTCGTGCCATTGAAAACAAATCGGCCGAGCCATGATGACCCACCCAGGCACTTGTCCACAGGCCATTTTCTTTAGGCTCACTCCAGGCTGGCACAAATTGCTTGCGCCCCGGTGTTTGTTTAAAATCGACCTCCAATACTGTTTTTACAATCTGACGATGTGGTTTGGCATATTGTTGCATTTTTTTTATGGCTGGGCGCACCAGCAATTCCATGCCCACTACTGTGGATACCGGATTGCCTGGCAACCCAAATACCAGTTTGTCGCCTTTTACACCAAATGTTAAAGGTTTGCCCGGTTTCATGCGAATGCGATCAAATAATACCTGAATTCCCAAATCGCGCATGGCATCTTGCACCAGATCGTACACCCCGGCAGATACACCGCCTGACAACAACACCATGTCACAGGTTGATAGACCCTTGGCAATGGTGGCTTTTAACAGAGCCGCATCATCTTGCACAATGCCCAGATAGGTTGTTTCGGCTCCTGCTCGCTGGGCCTGGGCCATCATCGAATACCCGTTGCTG
>CAXNEV010000478.1:0-3021 GCA_964200925.1 Candidatus Latescibacterota bacterium
CCAACGTGGCGGCATCGCGCGCATAAAGATCCAACCCGGCTTCATCGGCAATGGCACACATTTGCACCAAACTAATGCCCGCACTGCACAAAGGCGAACTATATACCTCGTATTCCATACAACTGGCATGGACGGGGTCAACCACGCGCGCTTCATAAGAGGCCATGTCTTCTTTGCTCAAAATACCGCCGCTTTCTGTGACATATTCGGCAATGCGCTCGGCTGTTTTGCCTTCGTAAAATTCGCGCACCCCTTTTTCGGCCACAGTTGCAAGCATTTTGCCCAGCAATGGATTTTTGCCCCGATCCCCGGCATTGGGCAACACCTCGTCGGGCAAAAACAATTTGGCCGTTTCGGGAAAACTGCGGATGCGCGATTCAAATTGCGCCACAGCCGCCGCATAATTGGCCGACACGCGAAAGCCTTTTTCACAAACGCGAAGCGTGGGAGCCAACACATCGGCCAGTGAAAGAGTGCCAAATTTTTCCAGCGCCAGCGCCAAGCCCGCAAGCACACCCGGCACCGAAATGGCCCGTGGCCCCACCTCGTTGGCATAGTCTTTGACCAAAGATCCAAAACGGCCATCGGAACGGGTCACCTGAAACATTTTGGGATTGGCGGCTTTGGAGGCAACCGTATTAAAATCGACACAGACCACCTCGCCGCGTATATAGGCCACCATCACCCCGCCATATCCCCCGATGCCACTGGATTGGGGCGCAACCACCCCCGACATCAGCGCAGCCGATATTGCAGCATCAACGGCATTGCCCCCTTTTTTCAACACATCCACGGCGACAGAATCGGCCTCCGGTTGGCCAACAACAGCGCCTTGTGCAAACATGGTTGCCACAGATGCAACCCCCTTTCCACACGTTATTGCCGGAGCGAATCGTAGTCGAGCACCACTTTGATCGCGCCATCCAGCCGGTCCACAAACAATTCATAGGCCCGTTGAATATCCTGGAATGGCAGCACATGCGTCACCAGAGGTGCCACATCAATACGACCTTGAGCGATCAGATCACGCGCCAGAGAAAAATTGGGTACCACATCGGGCCCAACAGAAGAAATAACAGTTAAATTCAAGCGGAAAAATTCACTGTAATCAAACGGGTACTGAATGCTGTCGGGCACGCCAAAACACAACAATGTGCCCAAACGCCGAACCAGTTTCATGCAAAAATTGACCGTAGACGTTTGATGCCCCACCACTTCCACCACCAGATCGGCCATTTTGCCGCCGGTTATTTTGCGCACGGCTTCCACGGGATCTTCCCGATCCACATGGACCACATGTGTGGCTTTCATTTTTTTCGACGTTTCCAAACGGTTGTCCAGTTTGTCCAACCCAATCACCGTGCGACAGCCCAGATTGGCCAGCATATGGGTAATCATCAATCCCATTGGGCCTTGTCCAACCACAACAGCATCGCGATCGATCAAATTGCCCAATTTCTGGCAGGCCCAAACCACGGTGCCCAGCGGTTGGGTCATCAGAATTTGCTCTTTGGGCACCGCATCTTTGGGCAAATGCACGACGCGATTTTCTCCGGCAACCATATATTCGCACAGCCCGTTTTGAGCATCGGGCAGGGCCAGCACAAAATCGCCTTCTTTAAAACGCGCAGACGTCGATTCAACCACCGTGCCCAGGCACTCATGAATGGACTGCCCCACTCGAAAAGGATAGGGATCGCGGTTTTCGTAATGAATAAAAGGAATGCGCACCTGTTTGGAAGAATCGCGCAACCCTTCATCAACCAGTGCGTTGTAATCGTATTGCCACATCGGCATGTCTGACCCACACAAACATGCGCGCTCCATCTGAATTTTAATCTGCCCGGAACCGGTCAATTTGGGTTCTTCCGCTTCAACCATCTTTATCAACCGGGGCGCAACAATTTGTGCCGCTTTCATCGTGCGTTTCCCTCCGCAATGCCACAAAATATAACCTGTTCGTTCAAACAACAAACGCTTAATATAGCGTGTGGCCTGCAAAAAGTCAATTCGGTTGGATCACTCTTTCTGTATCTTGACGACAACCATACCCCGCCCTATTTTAATCAAACGGCTCAGGCTTTTGCCATGCACCCTTATCAACCTGTCCACACAGATCCCTTTTCAGAAACCCTGGGACTGGACTCTGTATCCCGAACTCAACGGCCAGGGGCTGCGCTATTTGGCGCAAACAAGCGATGGGGCCATAAACCTGTGCGAATTTTTATCGAATAAATTTCCTCGAAAAAATAACTTATTGTATTTCATAAAATTGTGAATGAATGTATTTTTTTGGGTAGCTTTTTTGCCAATGGTTTTATATTTTTATTTGTTATCCCTCAAATGGGGCACATTGCGGCACAGGGAAATTCCCCAACCTCAAACCGCTATCACACAAAAACCAATACTCAATTTTTTACAGGAGGTTTTACCATGCGCATTTTCACCAAATGGGTTTCCATGTTAACAGTTGTTGGGCTGCTGGCCGGGTGTGGAGATGACACCGGCACAGGTTCTGGCGGCAGCGCCTCTGTGCCCGCACACAGCGGGGCCAACACCCCCATTACATCATCCAATGCCCAGGTGGTCTTAACCGAAACCTCTTCGGCACTTTATGGCGCATTGGGGCGTGTTTTGGCAGCCGCAGCCGCAGGCAAACAGGCCGTTCCCGTCGCCACCAAATCGGTAACCAACAAAACCGTCAATGGCACGGTTTCTGGCAAAGTCACCATCAAAAGCGGCACCTATGATGTGACCAGCAGCAGCCAAAAATTGGTTGCCGATGTGGTTTTTGAAGATTTTTCCGACAACGGCCAGATCTGGATCGGCGGTCCAATGAAGATCGAAGTCACCTCCAGCATTGGCACCATCAACCCCAGCAATCCCACGGCTGGCCTGGGGTGATGAAAATAGGCCAAATTGAGGAAGTTTTTTCCCGGTGAAGATTTCGTGTTTTTGTTCCGTGGTGAAGTTGTCAGAGCATAAGCAATCTGTATTGCTTGCCTAATCTGGTCGTGCTAT
>CAXNEV010000479.1:0-3019 GCA_964200925.1 Candidatus Latescibacterota bacterium
CCCCAGATTTAACCGAATGGGGCCTTGTTGTTTTTCCAAAAACGCCCGCACCACATCCATTGTTTTGCCTTCATCGCCCGTTGCCACACCTGTAGCTGGCCAGGTGGCGATACTTTTTGCATGGGTTTTCGACCCATCACTTGCGACCCCCGACCCATGACCCGTTTTCTGAAACACACGAGGGCTGAAAGAGGTCAACTCGGTCATGCCCATCTCGCACACCAGCCTGTAAAATTGTTCATTGGTATAACGATCCAAATTCAAATGCATCATATCGGGTTCGGGCGCATAAAACGTCACGGTCAAAATCAACAATCCCCCGGGGCGCAAATGGTCGATCAACTCATAAACGGCCTTTTCGGGTTGTGCCAGGTGTTCGATCACATCCAGACATGTAATCACATCAAACATCTGCCCCGACAGATTGCCTTCACCCAACCGGATCGATTGAACCTGCAACCCGCGCTGTTTGAACCGCCATTGTGCATAATCAAACGTTTTGCCCGGTAAATCGGCATAGGTAAGCTGTATGCCTTCAATATCCGACACTGAAATCAACGTGGTGCCAATGCCGCCGCCATAATCCAGCACCTGCACCTGGCCCTGGCTTTCGTGCACTTGCTGGCACAAATTGTAAATGGCACCGCGCCATTCCGTTTTGAGCGCATGGCCAGCATTGTTCAGCTTTTGTTGCACCAGCAACGGGTCATCACCGGTATAGGCCACCAGTTCGACAATGGCCGTTTCCAGTGTGCCTGCCCTTTGTTTTACTTCCACAGACAGTTCTTCTCTATAGGTTGCCCCACCCGACATGGCAACTCCTCGCGCCGGTTCAGACAATGGCTGATCTAACACACACCGTGCAAACCCATCGCCAAAAATCGCTTCGGCAATCTGATCGGCCCGATGGGCATAAGTGTGGTTTTGCAAAACACAAACGCGACCTTCACGCGCAATGGCCTCGCGTTCGGTTTTGTGTTCCAGATAATAACGCGCCAATTCTTCCAATTGATCCTCATCATACACCACCAGGTGTTTGCGATCTTGAAACAAATCTTCAAGGCCCGTTGCAGCAGGCAACCGATCGGTCAATAACAAACTGCCCGAACACAGCGCTTCAAAAGTGCGCATGTTCAAATCTTCATTTAAACTGCGGTTAAACACAATGCGCGACCGGCTGAAAAACAGCGCCATTTCTTCCAAAATTTTGCTTTCCACACACACGTCAAACCCGGCATCCATCAATTTTTGCAACAGCCGCACCCGATGCGGATGCCACTGCCGATGCGTTTGCCCGACAAACCCGATATCGTGTGTTTTGCCAGCCGGCACCCGACCGTGAATGACCGGATCACACGCGCCCGGCAACCAGTGTACATGCTTGCACCCGGCCTGTTGAAAATGCGGAATATGCTGTCGGGTAAACATGACAAAAATGTGCAAAAACAATTTGGCATAATCGATGCGCCATTTCATTTGTCCCGTATGGGTATCGCCCACCAGACATGCGGTGGGACAATCGAGCTTTTCCAGACCCATGGGCAAAAACCCGGTGGCACTGTCGATCCACAAAAACAAATCGGGCTGCCAACCTTTGGGCAATTGGGCAAGCACCTGCCCCACATCCACCTGACCGCGCGGCATGGGAATATCGCTCGGTTTGGCCAACCGTTCAATCATCCTCATTTTTTCGACCTCGGCAGCGTCCATGCGTTTAAACGCATGCTGCTTTTCGGCCTCTCGCCACTGCGCCAGTTCTTGTGCATCAATCATGGGGCCGCATGTCATCACATGGTGGGCTTTACAAAACGCATCCACATAATAGCGCCCAATGCCAATGGGATTAGACACCTGGCTAATGAGCACCTTCAATTGCCGTTGGCCGTTTGCATTCCAACGTTTTTCGGCGCGCGCAAAAACCGCCGGAGCCTTTATCTCTGGCGCAGACAACACCTCAACTCGTGGTTTCTGGCACACGGCCACAAACACCTCATCCTCTGCACATGCCTCAACGTGAAAATCAAACGCTTCAAAAAAGGGCCGATTGACCTGAGCGCGTTTTTGTCCATAAACGGTCACCTCTTCATAAAAGCGTTCCAGAACATAGCGAAATTCATGCAAATCCAGCATGCCCACATGGTAGGCATTGGCATTGGCGGGCATTGCATAGAAGTGTTTATTGGGCGTGCTGACCACCAGGGTTCCATTTTTGTGCAACAAACGCCGCACTTCGTGCAAAAACACATCGTGTTCACAAATGTGTTCCATGGCTTCAAAACACACCCCCACATCAAACTGCCCGCCCAGGATGCCAACGGAGCGAATATCGCTCACCACGCGATGTACATGAGGGGCACCAAAAGCCCCATTTGCATAGTTTTGTGCCTCTTTGGAAAGATCGACCCCCAGCACAAAGGTTGCCTCTTGGCTCAATATTTTTCCGCCATACCCCGTGCCCGAACCCAGTTCCAAAACCCGCTTGCCCTTGCAAAAAGGCCGGGCAAAAACATACCGTTTGGCATGGTGCAAATAAATGTCCCATCGCGCATCTCCCGGTGTCACCCGGTCTTCGCCCACGCGAAACACAAATTGGGGATAGTTGCCCATATTGACATGAATGCTTTTTGCCTGCCCAGCCTGATTTTTGGTCACCTCAATCACAGAGGATTGAATGGCATTTTCAAGCACCTGCCGAATACCCCGATCCAGATTCTTTAAATAGTCGGGCCAGATTAATGGGTATGTGCCATTTTGCACGGGCAAAATGGCAATGCCCTGCCACACCATTGTTTTACCCGTAGTTTTATTGCCCAAAAACACATCGCACAAAAATCCGGTATTCATCCGATCCAGTTTCACCTTGACCACCGCAATGTCATCCAGGTGATCCACGTTCAAAAAAGCGGCCACGTCTTCCCACCGGTAGGGAAACACATCACCTTTGCCAATCGACAAATCTACCGTCTGCCGTTTGTGATGCCGGGAAATACACGCCTCGACTATTTCGTGCCAATGGTCT
>CAXNEV010000480.1:0-3002 GCA_964200925.1 Candidatus Latescibacterota bacterium
AAAAAAATGGACAGGTGCACAAGGTGTTTGTCGATGTGGCGATGGGTACCGATTTGCACCGGGCCCCGCTGGTGCGCAAAGACTGTCTGAATTGTTATGGATAAGAATTTGTCATGTGAAGATCATTCGGTTGAATGTTTACATTCGGCCGATTTTTTTTGTTCAAAATTATGCACGAACCTCCGGGGGATGAACGCGGCATTCTTTTGCGGTTTCACACAGGTTGTTCCAGGTGGCATCTTCAATAAAGATGCCTTCGGCTTCGCGTTTTTTTTGCAGTTCCTGTTCGATTTCACCTGGCAGATAAATTTTGTTCACACCCGGTTGTGTGGGCGATGATTTAACCCAATCAATGAGTTTTTGGATTTCGCGTTTGTAGTCATCGATATCGATGAAACTGTCAATTTTAATGGCTATGGCAATAAACCCACTGCCGCCGCGCGTGGGTTTATCGGCGCTGCACCCGGCCCAGGAGAGCGCACCGGCAATGGCTTCGACCATCATGCCCAAACCATAGCCTTTGTGCCCCATTGGCCCACCCAAAGGCAACATGGCAACCAGGTTGTCACGAAACAGATCGGGATCTGTAACGGTGTTGCCCTTGTCGTCGATCAACCAGCCTTCGGGCACCTGCTGACCTCTGGCGCGATACACATCCACTTTGCCACCGGCAGCCATGCTGGTTGTGATGTCGAGCATGAGCGGGGGGCCGTTCAGGGTGGGTGCGCTAAAGGCGATGGGATTTGGTGGCAAACGGCGTCCGGTGCCTCCAAAAGGCGCGGTGAAGCGACCGCCCCCGTTGAGCATGAGCAGACCAATGCAGTTGCGCTCGGCGGCTTTGGGTGGAAAATCACCCAACCGTCCAATGTGACTGGCCCGATGCACGGCAACAGCGCCAAAGGTGTGTTGAAGGGCGCGATCTGTTGCCATAGTCATGGCTTTGTTGGCCATCACAATGCCCAGGCTGCCTTCGGCATCGATGACCAGAGATGCCGGGTTTTCCCTGACGATGTTGAGTTTGGTCACGGGTTTTATCGCGCCTGTTTTAACGCTTTTGACATAACCGGGTGTGCGAATCACACCGTGAGAATCGTGCCCCATCAGGTTGGCTTCTACAAGGTGATTGGATACGATCCATGCTTGATCTTCGGGCACATCAACAGATTGAAACAGGGCAGTGATGAAGGTGCGAAGGGCTTTGTGATCGACAATGGGCATGGGGTTGCCTTTCTATTTTTGGGTGGATAAAAAAATAAAGCTTCAATTTTGGTCAATCCGATTGGATTTGCAATGAAAATCTGCGGGGATGCGGCTGTGCCCAAAAGGGGTTGACAGGCTGGCAACTCCCATATACTATTGTGGCATAAAAAGGGCCGGGGGTAAAGGGGAAAGGGCAAGCCATTTTTTATCCACAAAAGGGGTTGTTTATGGAATCGCTGGGATTGGGTGTAATTGGGTGTGGCAATATGGGTGCCAGTTTGGCCAAAGGTGTTCGCGGGTTGACGTGTGCGCGTGTGGTATGTGTGAGTGATGTGGACAAAACAAAGGGCCAGGCACTTGCCCAGGAAATGGCCTGTGATTTTGAACCCGATTTTCGCAAGATGCTTTCACGCGGTGATATACAGGCCGTGATGATTGCCACGCCGCCTTTTTTGCATCAAGAACCTGCTCTGGCGGCGGCAGAAGCCGGTGTGCATGTCTTTTCTGAAAAACCCATGGCACCCACTCTTGCCGGGTGTGATGCGATGATTGCTGCAGCTCAAAAACACCATGTCAAATTGGGCGTTGGGTTGGTGTGCCGTTTTCATCCGGTGCATCGCAAAGTGCGCGATCTGGCCCAAAGTGGAGATATGGGCAGTCCCACATGTATGAGTGTTCATCGGTTGGGCGGCGGCTGGGGCGGTGTGTGGACCGCGTCATGGCGGCAGACCCTGGTCCAAAGCGGTGGCACGCTGATGGAGATTAATGCGCATGAAATTGACTTTCTTCGTTTTGTCATGGGCGATGCCGTTTCGGTTTATGCCGTGGGTGGGCAATATGTGCGCAAAGATGCCGACTATCCCGATATTGCGCTGGTTTCCATTGTTTTTAAAAATGGCGGTGTGGGTTTGTTGCATTCCAGCCAGGCCAGTGCCATTGGGGGGTATGGCGGTCGTCTGGATTGTTCGGAAGGATCGGTTACGTTTCCTTCGTTTTGGGGAAAAGAAGGCGGGTTGCATTATAAACGGCACGATGGGGAAGAGAAGGGCATTCTGGCATCGGAACTATCAACCAGTGAAAGCCCGGTGACACAGGAAATTCGCGCATTTTGCGAGGCCATTTTAAAAGGCCAGGAACCCCCTGTGACCGGGGCCGATGGCCGGGCGGCCACCGAAATTGCCCTGGCGGCCTATCGGTCAATTGAAACGGGTGAGGTGGTCAAATTGCCATTAAAAGAATGAGGTTTGCACGTTCCACCAGAAAGGCGCGTTTGCGCGTTTAAACGTTTGCATGTTCCACCCCACCTCCACCAGAGTCGCAGTCGCATGGTTTAAAAGATGTTAACGTTCCAACGTATATTTGAGGTGTTATGGCCCGGCAGTTTGACATTCCATCCTTTTATAAAAGTTCGATTATTTCGCGCGTCAAAAAAGCGCGTCAAATACAGGATGCCAAAAAACGCGATATGCAGCCGTCGTTGCTCGACTTTGGCCCTGTGCAATTTTTGCTGGCGCGCCATTTCGGGTTTTGTTTTGGTGTGGAAAATGCCATTGAAATTGCCTATCAAACACTGGATCATCACGCGGATCGGCGGATATTTTTTTTAAGCGAAATGATTCACAACCCCAATGTGAATCAGGATCTGTTGGATCGCGGTGTACGGTTCATTTTCACCCCGTCGGGAGAACAATTGATACCCTGGGATGGATTGACCTCGGATGATATTGTCGTGGTGCCTGCGTTTGGTACAACTGTGGAAATTCAACAGGCGCTGGCACAACGCGGGATCGATCCTTATCGGT